>CAZPXE010000082.1:0-10891 GCA_964590545.1 uncultured Rhodobacterales bacterium
CCCGGTCTGCCCGCCCATGGTCGGCAGCAGCGCATCGGGGCGCTCTTTTTCGATGATCTTTGCGACGGTTTCGGGCGTGATCGGCTCGATATAGGTGGCGTCCGCCATCCCCGGGTCGGTCATGATCGTCGCCGGGTTGGAGTTCACCAGAATGACCCGGTATCCCTCTTCCTTCAGCGCCTTACAGGCCTGCGCACCGGAGTAATCGAACTCGCATGCCTGCCCGATGACAATGGGCCCCGCACCAATGATCATAATCGACTGGATGTCGGTTCTTCTTGGCATTTTGGCGGCCCCCGGTTTGCAAATTGTCCGCGTTATACGCATCCCGAAGCGGGGCGCAAGGAGTCGCGTCTGGCTTTGTTGGGGAAAACCCCTGCGCCAGCGGATGTATGGGCAGAGATACCGAATCGTAAGGATTTTGACCGAAACATGTTCGTGAAACGTTCGGGCAACCAGAATGGGTGCGGTATATGTTAAGCAGAATTTTCCGATTGGCGCTGATTTGGGTGATGATTGCCTATAGCCCGGGCTATGCCGCGTCTCTCTTTGCCCCTGCGCCCGGATATAAGCGAGCGCCTGTCTCCGAACCGGTGGCGCTGGTCCCCGTCAAAGCCACGCCGCAGGATATGGCGGCGCCCCCCGCGCGCCGAAGCGGCAGTTTGTTCGCGGATCGGCGGGCCAAAAGTATGTTTGCGCCAGTGGAGCGGGTCGCACGGCCCAAACGCACCACGCCCGCGCCGTCCATTCCCAAAGCGATCCCCTTCGACGCGCAGCGCCCCGCCGTTGCCGCGTTGCGCGATTTGATCGCCAAGGTCGAGGCCGGATCGAAGCAATATGATGCCGTGGTCTGGAGCGCGAAGATCAAAACGCCCAAACCGCCCACCCGCATGACGATTGCCGAAATTTACAAATGGATCGACGACACGCCGGGCCAAAACCACGCCATCGGGCGCTACCAATTCATCCCCAAAACTCTGCGCGGTCTGGTCAAGAAGCTAGGTCTGCCCGAGACAACAAAATTCTCGCCGGTCATACAGGACCGTTTGGCGAATGTGCTGCTGGAGGAGGCGGGCTACAGCCAATTCCATGCGGGCGCGTTGCCCCGCAAAGCCTTTATGAACAATCTGTCGCGGATTTGGGCCGGGCTGCCCAATTCAACAGGCAAGTCGCACTACGCTGGAATCGCTGGGAACAAGGCAGGGATGTCATGGGCGCGCTTCCAGACAGAGATGAACCGAATTTTCCCGGTCGCGGTTCCGCCGAACCCTGAAGCGTCCTGACCAGAACTCAGTCCTTGTTGAACAAGCGGCTTGTAAGCCGTTCAGCGAGCGTCGCTTGCGGCTTCGGCGTTATCCGGGTTTGCGGCATCTGCATTTCCATGCGCGCCACATTGATTTCCGACGCACGGTCTGCCGCCGCAGCTGCGGCTTGGCGAATGGGCGTGTCTTTGGAGGACAAAAGCAAGTCTCCATGACCCCTTTCGATCAATAGATCCTTGATGCTTCCCATCACAAGGGTCGTCTCTTCGCCCAGTTCGTGCCCATGCAGGCGTTTGGTCTGTTGCCTTTGCATATCCGTCTCTACTCCTGATGCCGCGTCGTTTGAGTGCGCAACTTGTTGTTAACCAAGAACGCTAGGCGGCTAGGGTGGCAGGAGCGTGCTTAAATCGTGGCAATTTGTAGGCAGGGTTAACAAGGAGAACGGATTCAGCCGAAAAACACCTGTGCACTTGCCACAAATTCGCGCGGCTTCTCTGCGTGCAGCCAGTGACCGGTATCGGGAATTTTGGCAAATTTCGCGTTTGGGAACAGAGCCTTAATCGTGGGGCGGTGCTCTCGTTGGACATAGTCTGAGTGAGCGCCAGACAAAAACAGAACCGGACCGTCATAGCGTGTTTCAAACTCGGGAAAGCCCAAAATGTCTGGCATCTGATCTGCCAGCGCCGTCAGGTTCATCCGCCATCGCCGACCTTCGACATCCAAGGACTGCGTGAAGAAACTTTGTAACTCCGGTGCGAGCCCTTGCGCGGCCAGTTGCGCCGCCGCCTCGGATCGCCGGGTGATGGCACTGAGGTCCACGGCCTGCATCGCTTCGATATGTTGGATTTGCGAATGTGAGTAGGCGACCGGCGCAATATCCGCGACCAGCAATTGCGCCACATGCGCGGGCGAGGTCAGCGCCAGCACCATGCTCGCCTTTCCGCCCATGGAATGGCCAATCACATCAAGCGGGCCAGCCCCGATGTCATCAATGACCCGGGCCAAGTCACCTGCCAGTGCACGATAGTCGTGACGTTCGTCCCAAAAACTATACCCATGGTTGCGAAGATCGACCGTCACCACGGGCCGGGTCTGAGATAGGCGTTTGGCAATCGCGTTCCAGTTCCGGGCCGAGCCGTAGAGGCCGTGCACAATCAGGCAGGGGCGTGCGTCAGCGGCGCTGTCGTAGCGGGTCAGGGCGAGAAGGCGGTTTTGAGATGGGGCGCTCATGCCGCTGTCATACCGCGCGCCCCCGCCTTGGCAAACCCTTGTGCGCCGCGATACACTGCCACGTTATGAACGAGATCGACGACTATTTCGCCCGCATGGACGCGTTGAAGCAACAGCTGCGCGACGTGCATGGCATCCGCGCAAAGGATCTGCCGACTGCGCTGCGCAAAGCGCGGCGCGAATTGCCCAAAGCACTGCGCCAATCCGGATTTGAGTTCGCCGCCGCCGGTGCGATGATCGGGCACCCAAAACTAGAGCGGATGATTGATTTCGCAGACCTTCGCGCCACGCATGAAGAGATTTCAGAGTATCTTGATCAGGTCGACGTGGCCGACATCCGCCGTGGCCGCCTTCTTGCTGCGCTCGGGCGGCTTGCATTCTACTTTATTGTTATCTTTGGTGGATTCATGTTCTGGGCGGTTCGGGCCGGGCATCTTTAAACCATGCCACGCAGCACCGGGCGCATTAACTCTGCCGCGCCCACGGCCCAATCGGTGTAAATCGGCGCGCCGGGGTGAAACCCATCTGGCGCCATCCCGTCTTTGTTCAGACCGGTCGGCAGGGGCAAGTGATGGCACCCTTTAATCGGCGCGCAAACTTTGCGCAGCACGCGGTCAAACCGGCGCGCACGCAAACTGAGAACATAGCGCAGCGGGTGCGGGATCAGGGGAAATTCTTCGACTGGAGGCAGGCCCGAGACAAACAGCGTTTGAACCCCATGCTCTTCGCGCAAACACTTGAGAAGGCGCGTGTAATCGCGCCGCCAATGGTGCGCAGGCCGCAGGTTCTTGGCGTCATTCACCCCGAAAATCGTGTACGCTACATCAAATTGCACCCCTGCGAGGGGCGCGAGCAAGCGCTGTGCATCGGCCGTCGTGGCGCCGATCTCGCCGCACAGGGTCCAGTCCACGTGGTAATCGCGCCCCAGTTCGGCTGCCAGTTTCGGAGCCAGCGCCTGATCCTGGGTAGCCACACCAACCCCGACCGATGAGCTATCGCCAATTTGCAGGAACTTCAGCTTTGGGCCGCGGCCAACGACACCCCGGCGCTCACCCGTCGGCTCTGGCAAGCGCTCGGCTCGGCGCACGGTCAGCACCGTCTGCGCCAATAGCAATGGCGCTAACAAAACGGAAAGAGTTGTATCCAGCGACATGTCGAACAATGTGGCGCGGCGTGTTCAGCTGGCAAGGGTCACGTGGCGGAAGCCCGATAGGGCGCTACGTGAATTGCTCGGAAATCAGCCGTTCTTCCAGCCCGTGGCCGGGGTCAAACAGGATGCGGTGGATGACGGTCGGTTCGGACTGGATATCGACGGCAACCACATGTTCGACCATCGCGCCATCGGCATAGGCGGTGACGGGGCGCTTTTCCGGTTCGAGCACTTCAAACCGCACGACCGCCGCTTTGGGCAGCAGCGCGCCGCGCCAGCGCCGGGGGCGGAAGGCGGCAACGGCGGTCAGGGCCAGCACGTCCGAGCCAATCGGCAGGATCGGGCCATGGGCGGAGTAGTTATAGGCGGTCGAGCCAGCGGGGGTGGAGACAAGCGCACCGTCACACACCAATTCCTGCATCCGCAACTTGCCATCGACCAGAATGCGCAGCTTCGCCGCCTGCGCACCGGTCCGCAGCAACGACACCTCGTTGATTGCCAACGCCCGCGCTTCTTTCCCATTTTGCTCATGGGCAACCATACGCAGCGGGTTGATCTCGGCCTCTTCGGCAGCGGCGAGGCGGTCTGGCAAATCTTCCGGCGTGTATTCATTCATGAGAAAGCCGATGGTGCCCCGGTTCATCCCATAGACGGGGGCGGGCGTGCCTTGGGTCGCGTGCAGGGTTTGCAACATGAACCCATCGCCGCCAAGCGCCACGACGACGTCGGCGTCGTCGACGCTGCTGTTTCCATAGCGCGAAGTCAGGTCTGCCAAAGCGGCCTGAGCAGGCGCTCCCGGCGAGGCGGCAAAGGCAATTTTCAGCGTCATAACTTGTGTTTCCGGGCCGCGTCGTCTGTTCCCGAAAGAAACATAAATTTCCACAAAGGGCCAGCGCGGGCGTCATTTCACATCCAAGGGTCGCATTTCGGGCTTTGCGCCCTAGCTGGTTTCCGATACGAAACGCCGCAAATACCCCAACCACGCATTGCACGAGGACAGCGCCATGAATGCACCGCATCGCGATACCGGCTTTTTCACCCAATCCCTTGCCGACCGGGACCCGGAGCTGTTCGGCTCTATCACCTCCGAGCTTGGCCGCCAGCGCGATGAGATCGAGCTGATTGCCTCTGAGAACATCGTCTCTGCGGCGGTGATGGAGGCGCAAGGCTCTGTTATGACGAACAAATATGCGGAAGGCTATCCGGGCCGCCGCTATTACGGCGGGTGCCAGTATGTCGATATTGCCGAGGATTTGGCGATTAAGCGGGCGTGCGAATTGTTCGGGTGCGGTTTTGCCAATGTGCAGCCCAATTCCGGCTCTCAGGCGAACCAGGGCGTGTTTCAGGCGCTGCTGCAACCGGGCGATACGATTCTTGGGATGAGCCTTGATGCGGGTGGTCACCTGACCCACGGCGCGCGTCCGAACCAGTCGGGCAAGTGGTTTAACGCTGTTCAGTATGGCGTGAAGCGCGACACGCTGGACATTGATTATGAGCAACTCGCTGCCCTCGCCGCCGAGCATCAGCCGAAGATGATCATTGCCGGTGGCTCTGCCATTCCGCGCCATATCGACTTCGCAAAGTTCCGCGAGATTGCCGATAGCGTGGGCGCGTACCTGCTGGCCGATGTGGCCCATTTCGCAGGCCTGATCGCGGCGGGCGTATATCCCGCCCCGTTCCCGCATGTGCATGTGGCGACCACAACGACCCACAAAACCCTGCGCGGCCCGCGCGGCGGCATGATCCTGACCAATGACGAGGCGCTGGCGAAGAAATTCAACTCCGCCATCTTCCCCGGCATTCAGGGCGGCCCGCTGATGCATGTGATCGCGGCGAAGGCTGTTGCGTTTGGCGAAGCGCTGGACCCATCCTTCAAAACCTACCAAGAGCAGGTGATCAAGAACGCCCAAGCGCTGGCGGATCAGTTGCACAAGGGCGGGCTGGAGACGGTCACCCACGGCACCGATTGTCATGTGATGCTGGTCGACCTGCGCCCCAAGGGCGTGAAAGGCAATGCGACCGAAAAGGCGCTGGGCCGGGCGCACATCACCTGCAACAAGAACGGTGTGCCGTTTGACGATGAAAAGCCGACCATTACGTCGGGCATCCGCCTCGGCTCCCCTGCTGGGACCACGCGGGGCTTTGGCGAGCCTGAGTTCCGTCAGATTGGCGATTGGATCATCGAGGTGGTCGACGGGCTGGCCGCGAATGGTGAAGAAGGCAACGCTGACATCGAAGCGAAGGTGAAGGCCGAAGTCGCAGAACTGTGCGGGCGCTTCCCGATGTATCCGAACCATTGATTTGGGGGGGCGGGAGCCTTTCTAAGAAAGGCGCCTGCTGGGCATGGCCCGCCATTGCGCGTCAGGCTTGAGTATTTACAGCATAGAAAAGAGGCGCGGTCTTGTTCAGCCGCGCCTCTTTTGGTTTTCAGGGGAAGGGGATGGTTAGGTCACGTCGCCCACATATTCCTCCAGCAGCTTTTCGTTGCGCGCCTCTTCGATGCGGCGGATGCGGTCTTCGCTGGATTTCCAATCGAAGCGGTATTTGACCACGTTGATCAGTGAGATGGTCAGCATCAGCACGCCCATACCCCAATAGCCTTTGGTCGACAGCGGCACTTCGGTGGACATGTAAAGCGAAAGGCCCAGCAAGCCGTAGGCCAGCACCACGCCCGCCATATTGATCAGCATAATCAGGGTGTTGTCGTTTTTCTCAAGTATCATTGGTCGGTCTCCTTGTCAGAAGTTCGTTGGGTTATTTGAAACGGGCCAGCACATCGGCGGCGGTGGTTTTACCTGCAGGGCCAAGGCCCTTGGCGGCCATGCGATCGGCGATACTGTCATGGCTGAGACCGGCATCAATCTCGCGCAGGATTTCGCTGCGCTCGAACGGGTCGTCCTTCTGCATCACGCCTGCGATCAGCGCTTCGGCCTCATCCATTGCCCCCGCGGCGGCGGTGCCATCATGGCCGAGCTTCGCCTGCAATTGCTGTTCGCGCTTGATGGCGCGGGCGGAAATAGCGCCCTGTTTCAGGTCCGCAATCCGGCGATGCGCGGTCTCAACGGAGCCTTCGAGGCGCAGGATCCGGCTTTCCAGCCGTCCCACCGTTTCACGCCGCACCAGCAATTCGTTCTCCATCGTCGCGATGGCAAGGGCGGCTTCGTTGGCGAGCGTGTCCTCGCCCTGCGCCAATGCATCCCTCGTGCGTGCCGTCAGGTCGTCTATCCGGGCGGCAAGGGTTTCGGCCTGCCGTTCTTCGCCGCGCTTGCGCTGGATCAGCCCGGCGAGCGAGAGTTTCGCCCCCTTGAGCGAGCTGGTCGCTTCGCGGATTTTTTGGTCAATAAGTTCAATGGAATAGATATCGCGGACCGTTTCTTCGGCGCGGGCATTGGCCCCGGCGATGAGTGTGCGGAAAGTCCCTAGCATGGCTGTTTCTCCAATCTGCGGCGTTTCGTGAACGCTGTTCATGGATGTCAAAATGGTGATTTCTGAACGGCGTTCAAGGAAAAATGTGAACGACGTTCAGGAAAATTTCGATCTGTCAGGAATTACAGCGCCTTAGCGCCCCATACTTCCGAGCAGTTCGGCAATCATCGCTTCGATCCGGGGCAAGGGAACGGCGGAAATCCGTTTCTCAAGCCCCAGCAGAACGATTCCGTGTACGGCAGAGAACAGCGCGCGCACCGTCAAATCCAATTCATCGTGGGACTTGCCTGGGTGAATTTCGGCCAGCGGCTCGGCGATCAGCGCAAAGAGGGCCGTCAATTCGGCCAAGTACCATTCCGGCACAGGCCCATCACTGGACATTTCCAAGTCAAACAGCGCACGCCACAGCGGTGTGTTTTCAGCCGCGAAGGCGAGATAGGCGTGGGACATGACGATCAGCCGCGCGGTTGGGTCGGCAGGGGCTTGCGTTTGCACCGCCTCTGTCACCTTTTCGCCCAGCCGATGAAAGGTCCGGCCATTCACGGCCATGATCAGCGCCTGCATGTCCGAAAAATGCGTGTATATCGCACCAAGCGCGCAGCCCGCTTCCTTGGCCACCTCGCGCGCCTTAAGCGCGTGCAGACCTCCATCCGCGATGCGCGCTTCGGCCACGTCGATCAGCGTTTCGCGCAGCTTGGCGCGGCGGGTTTCGGTTTTGGTGGCCATTGCGCGGTCTTTCAGATGAACGTGGTTCATCCTTAGCCCGCGCTTTGCCGGTGGCACAAGTGGTTGTCAACTGAGCCCTTCGGCATAGCTGCGCACAATATCGCTCATCTGCTCGCCATTGAGCACCGGGGGCAGCAGGGTCAGCAATTTGCCCTCCCCATCCAGCAGATGCACGAAGCCGGTATGGGCGTAGATCCAGCCGTGTTCCGGGTCTTCGAACAGCTTCTCAAACGTCACGTTAAAGGCGTCATAAGCTCCGGCGAGGGCCTGCTCAGACCCGGTTAAGCCGATGAAATCCGGGTGAATTTCGGCGAGCGGCGCGTCCATCGTCTCGACCGTGTCCTGATCCGGCGCGATGGTGATCAGTACGGGCGTCACGCCGGTGCCATCTGCGCGCAACGCGTCGGTTACTTCGGCCATCAACGGCATCGCGGCGGAACAGATGTTCAGGCAATTGGCATAGCCGAAGAACACCAGTTGCAGCTTGCCATCCGGGTCCGCTTCGGTGCGCGTCTGCCCATGCTGATCCACAAGCGTATAAGGCCCGCCAATATCCGCCGGGAAAGGGGACTGCGCCGATGCGGGCGCAGCCAGTGCCAGCGACAAAAGCGCGGCGCGCAGCATCAGAAGTTTTCCTCGGCGTAGGTCTTATCCTCGCCCAGTCCGAGGCCGAGATAGCCTTCTTCGGCGATAATCTCTTTCACACGCGGGTCGCGGCGGAACCATGGGCCTTTGCCCTTGGCTTCGGGGTGGTCGGCGGCCCATAACTTGCTGCCTTTGTTGGTCTTCACCCAGTCATCGCTGCCTTCGGGTTTGATCTTTTGCACCAGATAGATGTTCTTGGCGTTCAGGTCCGGATCGTCGATCAGCAGCCCGTCTACTTGAACAGTCTGGTTGCAATACAGCGCCAGATCGCGCGCGCCGCCCATGAAGTTGGGCTGGCTGTTCTTCATCACCAACACCAGCACGTCGTCTGCGGATCGCAGCAGGCCCATCTGCCGCGCGCCGCCGCCGCAATCGTCGGGGCAGTTGCCGGTGAGCTCGCACGCCACATCGACAACCTTGGCTTCGAATGTGGCGGGCACTTCGGCATAGAGGTTCCAGGACCGCGCGGTCGAGCCATCGGAGAAGTCTTGCGCCGCGAGTGAGAGCGGGGCCGCAGCAAAGGCGGCAATCGTCAGAAAACGCATCATTTGTTCGGATCCGGGAATGAGAAGGAGGGGATGTTGCCGTAGTCTTCGTGGGTGCGGTTCACGATATCCAGATCGGATGTGACCTCGGACACGAACAGGTATTTCAGCCCGTCGCGTTCATACAGCATCCCATCCGCTTCGACCGTATGGGCCGCCATGCGCAGTGCCGTGTCCCCGGCGGCCGACGCGTCATCCTCGCCCACTTTCAGAACCATATAGACGGTGCCATCCTCGGCCAGCAGGCCCACAGGGATACCCCCGGCAGAACACCACAAAGCGCAGGTATGGTGGGCCGAGCCGACCACCGCGTCCGGGCCGCCCATCACGCCGGAATAGTAGCACCATGTGTCGATGATTTCGCCCTTCACCTGCACCCGTTCGCCTTCGGCGGCGACGGCGGGGGCGGCGAGCAGGCTGAGGCCGAGCGCCAGCAATTTACGCATAGCAAATCCTTTCCGTCAGATGCGGGCAGGGTGGCCGGGCGGTGGCAGTCTGGCAAATCACAATTTTGCGCAAGGCGCGCGCCGGCGATCAATCCAGCGTGAACAGCTCCTGCCGCTCGGCCACGCCGCGCAATCGGTAGGTGCCGAGCGAGACGAGATCAGTGCGGCTTTCCAGCAGTGGCCGCGCCACATTCGCGCCGATCACGATGGGCTGGTCGACATTGGCGCTCATCGCGTTGATCCGCGCGGCGGTGTTCACGGCGGGGCCGATCACGGTGAAATCAAGCCGGGTGGCCGAGCCGATATTGCCGTAAAGCACCGACCCCGCATGGGCGGACATGGTGCAGCCAGTATGGGCTAGCCCCTCGGCGCTGCGGGCGGCGCTGGTCTCGGCCACTGCGTCGCGGATCGCGCAGATGGCGTCGATGGCAGTGGCCTCGGTCTGGGGCACCGTGTCGCGCGCGAAGATGGCGAGCATCCCGTCGCCCATGAATTTCAACACATTGCCGCCCCGGTCTTCGATCTGCGGCACGGCAACGCCGAAATAGGCGTTCAGCAATTCGATCACATCCGGGCCATCCAGCGCCTCGGACAGTTTGGTGAAACCCGACAGGTCGAAATAGAGGATCACCGCTTCGATCTGGTCCAGCGAGCCGCGCCCCAGCGCCCCGGACATCACCCGGCGGCTGGCATCGTGGCCGAGATAGGTTTCCAACAGATCCTGCGCCATGTCGTAATTGGCGTTGCATTTCAGGGCAAGGCTGAGCGCGGGCATCACGGCCCGCAGCGCATCCAGATCGGCGTCAGAGAACCCATTCGGGCCGTCGGCTGTCCATGAAATCAGCATTCCGGCGGGCAGGGAGCCTGTGTCTGATTGCGCTTCGTCCCGGTTCTGGTCGAAGCTGATGGAGGCGCAGAAATAGTCTGTCGCGCCTTGCTCGACCAATTCGTCAAACACGGGATAGGTGAACGGTTGCTCGGCAGGGGTGAGCCGCCAGCGCATTTCGGGCTGGCCACTTTCCAGAAGGGTTTTGAGCGGGCTTTGATCCCATCCGGTGGCGGGACGGCTGGTGATGTCGCGGGAGTATTCTTCGTGTATCACCCCGCCGACCCGTTTCCAGCGATAGGCAAAGGCGCCGATTTCCGGGTGATGCGCCCGCATCGAGAAATTCACCCGCCACAAGGCGATGCCCGCCGCCACAAGCCGCTCGCACAGGGTTTCGAGGAGGGTTTCGTAGTGGGTGCCTTGCAGCCCTTGTTCCTGCACCCAAGCCACGATGTCGGGGACGGTGTTCCGGTCAATCCTGCGCGCGTCGCTCATGGGATATCCTTTGGCTGAGGTGACTACAACCTAAGCGATGCGCGGGGATTTCCCAAGGGTGCGCTTTCAAGCGAAGCGCCCTTGAGCCCGGCTCAGCTACCCTTGCGCATATCCCAGTGTCTTCAACGCCTCGCGGATTT
>CAZPXE010000083.1:0-10812 GCA_964590545.1 uncultured Rhodobacterales bacterium
TGCAAAAAACTGGTGGTGTTGAATTCACGCATTGCAGACTAACGCTGATTTTGACTTGGCGCCTCTGAATGTTGGCTCGGTACTGTTGAGCGACAACACCGGAACACGGCGCTGCTTTCGCTCAATCTGCGATTTTTTCTCACATTGTTTTTGCAGGCAGCAAGGGTGTGCCCAGCGAGTTTTCAATGTTCCATCCCCTCGGGTAAAAGGCGAGGCGAAGTCAAGCAGCCCGATTGGGTTGCATGTTATCCGCAGCAAATTTCTAGGTTGGAGCAGTCGGACGATCTGGGCGAGAATCTCGGTGACGGTGCAATAGGCGGGCAAGTCTTTTGGTATAGCTCTGCCCGTTGCGATCTCGCTGCATGGACCTCATTGGATACTGTCAATGATGTTCGCGCCTTTGCCAATCATCACGATTTTGTGCATCTGAGGCGCCGATCAGCACATGATGTAAATCGGACCACTTCACTTGAAGGTTGGAAATCCATTACATGGTGCGTTGGACCGCTGCGGACCACTGCGAACGCAAATCCCTGCGGTCGTTTTCCAAGAGGGTAGGCGAGAATGTGGTCCCTCGCGAAGAAAGGGACGGCATCGCCTCACCAATGCCGCTTGCGACCATACTGGCAACGCCATACGCACCCAGTTCTGCGAAACTCTGAGAGGTTAAATTAAGACCGGAGACGTCGGCCTGCATTTGCATAAGAAAGGCGTTGGATGACCCACCTCCATCCGCAAGAAGGCCCTTGAGCGGATGACCCAGATCTTTTGCCATCGCATCGCAAACATCCCCGACTTGATGTACAACCGCCTCAAACGTCGCGCGCGCGATATGGGCAGGTTTCGTTCCGTGGCTCAGGCCCGCAATCAACCCGCGCGCGTCGTCATTCCAATGCGGGGCTCCCAGCCCCGCCAGCGCAGGCACAAAGGTGACACCTGCACTGTCTTCAACAGTTTCAGCCAGATCAGACAGGGCACCAACACCATCTGCGCCGAGAATTTCGGTCATGAAGGCCGCAGCCTGCGCAGAAACGGTGATGTTACCTTCGAGCGCGTAGACAGTCTGTCCCTCCGCGGTCCATGCGATCGTTCCGGAAATGCCATGCAATGACACGCAGCGGCTATCTGTTACGGTCATCAAGGATGATCCTGTCCCGTAGGTGACCTTCACGAGGCCCGGCTGACGAATGCCGTGTCCATAGAGGGCGGCGTGGCTATCGCCCATCAGCGCATGAATTGGCACGCCCGCTGGAAGTATGGTGGTGCCAGCGGCTGTTTCCCCGAACCGCGCATCGGACGCCATGGCTTCTGGCAGACACTCCATTGGAGCCCCGAAAATCTCTGCAAGCCTCGGGCTCCACTCCAGCACCGCTGTGTCAAACAAAAGCGTACGCGAGGCGTTGGAATGGTCCGTCGCAAAGGACTGGCCACCTGTAAGGTTCCAAAGCAACCAAGTATCCACGGTTCCGGCCCGCAATTGCCCCTTGTCCAGCAGCGCTTTTGCTTCGGGCCGGTTCCTGATCATCCATGTCAGTTTGGACGCCGGGAACAGCGGGTTAATACCAAGACCCGTCAGGGACGTGACTTCCTCCGAGAGACCGTCCTCGATCAACTCGGCACAGGCGGCGGCTGTTCTGCGGCATTGCCAGATCGGCGCGGGGCCGACAGGCTCTCCCGTTTCGGCGTCCCAGATGACAAGGGTTTCGCGTTGGTTGGAAATCCCAATGCCTGCAATCTGACCCTCAAGACCCGCGCAGGCCTCTTGGATGACGCGTTTGGTTGTCTCCCAAATCTCCGTGGCAGATTGCTCTGCCCAGCCGGACTGAGGATATTTAGTGGTACAAGACGCGGTGGCTCGGCGTACGATCTGCCCCGCTTCATCGAACAGCAAGGCTTTGGTATTGGTCGTGCCCTGATCTAAGGCGAGAATGAGCATCTTAGGTCTTCCGTGCTACCGCGCGTTTTGCAGCGGCGCTGATGCCGTCCGCGGTAAGACCCGCCTGCTCAAACAACCAGTCCACATCACCTGTGGTCTGGAAGCCGTCAAAGCCAACACGCTCAAGCGGTACAGGACGATTGGCAGAGGTCAGTTCGGCCACAGCGCCGCCAAGCCCGCCCCGCACCAGCCCCTCTTCGACCGTGACCAGCGCCCCGGTGTCACCAGCGCATTGAAGGATGGTGTCTTCGTCTAGAGGGTTCAGCGTGTGCACAGACAAAACGCTTGCAGAAATCCCGTCGGCGCCCAAAGTGTCAGCCGCTTGCAGCGCGATGTGCACCGTTGTTCCACTTGCCAAAATGGCGACATCGCTGCCGCGGCGCAGGGTTCGCGCTTTGCCCGGCATGAACTCCAGCTTGCCGTCCACATCCGATCCAAGGTTGGGCACCTTCATGCGTGACAAGCGCAGATAGACCGGCCCTTCGTGCTCAGCCGCCCAACGCACCGCCATTTCGGTTTCCCACGGATCGGCAGGGGTGATGATGGTCAAGGGCGCAAAGGCACGCAGCCAAGCAAAATCCTCGATCGAATGGTGTGTTGCGCCAAGCTCACCATACGCAACACCCGAGGACTGGCCGACCAATTTGACGTTGTATTCGGAATACGCCACATCAGCCTTGATCTGCTCAAGCGCGCGGCCAGAGAGGAAGCAGGACGCTGCAGAAACGAACGGAATTTTCCCGCCATTGGCAAGTCCTGCACCGACGCCGACCATATTTTGCTCGGCTATCCCAACGTTGATCAGCCGATCCGCAAAGGCGTTTTGAAAGCCGCCAAGGTTCGAAGACCCGACGCTGTCATTGACCACAGCCACGATCCGCTCATCTTCACCAGCCAAAGCCTCCAGCGTGGTGGCCCATGCTTTCCGGCAGTCAAACGTCGGTGCTTGCTCTTGAACCTGAGACATTACGCCAGCTCTTTCATTGCTCGTTCATATTCTTCCGCGTTCGGAACGCCGTGGTGCCACTTTGCGTGGCCTTCCATGAAGGAGACACCTTTGCCTTTGATCGTATTGGCAATCACACAGCGCGGTTTGCCGCTTGCAGATGTGCCGCCCAAAGCGCCAAGAAGGTCCGCATGATCATGGCCATCAACCTCGGTGACCTCCCAGCCGAAGGCGCGGTATTTCTCGTCGAGCGGATCAAGGCCATTGGTCTCTTCGGTCTTTGCGCCCTGCTGCAGACGGTTCCTGTCAATGATCAATGTCAGGTTCGCAAGCTTGCGGTGGCCCGCGGTCATCGCGGCCTCCCAGTTTGACCCTTCTTGCTGTTCGCCGTCGCCCGTCAGAACAAATGTCCGGTAATCCGCGCCGGACATCTGCCTCGCAATTGCAATCCCAACGGCAATTGGGAAGCCGTGGCCAAGAGGGCCGGTGTTTGCCTCCACCCCGGGTAGATAGTTGCGATTTGGGTGGCCGTTCAGCTTTGAGCCCGGCCCCATATATGTGTCGAGCCAACTTTCCGGAAAATACCCTGCGCCACAAAGCGCGGTGTAGAGCACACCTGTCGCATGGCCCTTGGACATCACAAAGCGGTCACGCTCGGGCCAACGCGGATCATTCACATCATAGCGCAGCACCCCGAAATAGAGCGTCGCCAGAATGTCTGACGCTGAGAAATCCCCGCCGATATGGCCGAGTTTCTTGGCGAAAACCATCTCCATGGCCCGCTTGCGCATCCATTTGGCTTTTGCCCGAATGTCTTCCACTGCGCCTTCGTCACGCTCAATTGGCATTGCCATATCTGTCCTCAAAATCTGTTTGGGATGGAAAGTTGCGGCTCTGGTGTGCCGCCGTGGTGGTAGATCGGCCAGCCAAGATAGCGGTAGACCGCCTCGTTCACGACGCTTGCGTGATGGCCGCGCACCATAGCGACGTGATGCTCGAAGCCTTGCTGGGTGACAAACCCCATCAGACGGCGCATGTCCTGAACCTCAGCCACGGCGATGCCGCCATCCATGCCGAAGGGATCATCGGTAAACGCGCCTTCGCCAACGTAGGTCTTCAGAGTGCCTGCGCGATCATCCGACGAGAGGCGGAAATAGGTCATGTCACCCGGCGCGACCTTGCCCTTTACCGCACCAAAGCACTTGGCCCGGCCAATGGACTCCCCCAAAACGTCAAGCTCGGACACCTCGGGCGTGACCCCCATGAAGCTCTTGGGATAATTGCCGCAATGGGTACAGACGACTTTGTCGGCTTCATCCGCGTAATTGTTGTTCCAATCGAGGATCGCAGCAGGCGCGCCCGAGGCAAGCGTAAGCGCATACATCGACAGCGCCCCCATGACATCAACCTCACAGGCCGACGGCATCAGCTCTTCGCCCATCATCGACATCGTTAAACAGGTGGCGCAGCCAAAGTTGTCCTGCAAAGACCGCCAGCATTGGATGGCCGAAGCGTCGCATTCGTTCTCATCAATCCAGCGATTGACCGCCATGGTCCATTTCGCCTGCGTGATGATCTGATCCTTTTTGATGTAGTCCGGGATTGTGCCGTAGCTTTCGATCTTTTCGAGTTTGGCCTTAAACTCTGGCGAATGTTCGTCAATCTGGCCAGCGGCATGCATCATTTCTGACAGATCGACGGTGATGACGGTGATGCCAGACGCCTGCAACAGCTTTTCGGAATACCGCATCGTGTGGAACGGGCCTGTGCGCGCGCCAATGGCCCCGATCCGGGCGTTTCGAAGGCCGCGCACGGTGCGGCAGACCCGCGCAAAACGATCTAGGTCATTCGCAAAGTCAGAGGACGCGATATCGACCGTATGACGGACCGTTTCGGTGAACGGCACACCGTATTGCCAGAAGTTGTTGGAGATCGAAATTTTGCCGCAAAACGCATCGCGGCGCGAATGCACATCGACCTTGTCGACCTCGTCGTTACAGGCTTGCAGCAGGATCGGCACATCCAGCTTTGCGCGATTGACGAGCTCGGCAACAGCAACCTCATCGCCAAAGTTTGGCAGGCAGATCACGAGGCCGTCGACACCATCCTGAAGAGACTTGAAGTGATCCGCATAGAGCTTTGCATCCGCAACAGACTGGACCGCGCCATTCGGCGTCGCTTCAAACGGGAGAATCTCGACCTCGATACCAAGCGCTTTGCACTGGGCAAGCACATCGTCGCGCGCCTGCTTACAGGGGGCCGGGCTGAAAAAGGCACGGCTGCCAATGACAACGCCAAGCCTGACCGATCTGTTCACTGTACGCTCCATGTATCCTCCCAGAATCACGTGCACATATTTTCGATTTCTTTTGATTAGCTTTATTTTCGTTTTTCAGCAACCCCAACTACGAAAATTCAGTCAAAACGGGGCAAATGCCGAAGAATACCACCCAAAAGCATGCTGTATACATGCAAACCAAATCCAAAAGCGCCAAAATGCAAGCAAAGCAAAAAATAAATTGACAAAAAGCAAAAATAAAGAAAAGTTCTGGCCATCGTTTGAATGCGTCTTTCATGGGAGGAAACCTAAATGAAACTAAATCGCCGTACGTTCCTCGGAACCACCGCTGTCGCGACCCTCGTGGCCGCCCGTCCTGTTTTTGCACAAGACAAGGGCACCATCGCCATCATCACACCAAGCCATGACAACCCGTTCTTCAAGGCCGAGGCCGACGGTGCGGAAGCCAAGGCCAAAGAGCTTGGCTATGACACCATCGTGTTGGTCCACGATGACGACCCCAACAAGCAATCTGAACAGTTCGACACTGTGATTGCACAGGGTGTTGTTGCCATCATCCTCGACAACGCGGGGGCAGATGCCTCTGTTGCCGCCATCCAGCGCGCGAAAGATGCGGGCATTCCGTCATTCCTCATCGACCGTGAAATCACTGCAACTGGCGTTGCTGTCAGTCAGATCGTGTCCAACAACTATCAGGGCGCGCAATTGGGCGCGGAAGAGTTCGTTGCTCTGATGGGCGAAGAAGGCGAATATGCGGAACTTCTTGGCAAGGAGTCCGATACGAACGCTGGCATCCGCAGCCAAGGCTATCACGACGTGATTGACCAGTTCGAAGGCCTGAAAATGGTCGCTCAGCAGACCGCCAACTGGTCACAGACCGAGGGCTTCAGCGTGATGGAATCCATGCTTCAGGCCAACCCCGGTATCAAGGGGGTGATCTGCGGCAACGACACAATGGCGCTGGGCGCTTATGCTGCGCTTGAAGCTGCTGGCCGCAGCGATGTGATCGTTACCGGCTTTGACGGCTCCAATGATGTGCGCGACTCGATCCTCGCGGGCGGCATCAAGGCGACTGTCCTGCAGCCCGCCTATGAGCAGGCGCAGCTGGCTGTGAGCCAGGCCGATCAGTATCTCAACACCGGGTCCACCGGTCTCGATGAAAAGCAGCTGATGGATTGTGTTTTGATCAATGCAGACAATGCAGCGCAGCTCGAAACCTTTGCCCTGAGCTGATCATTGTCGTCTGGACCCGGCGTGCCCCAATCTCGCCGGGTCTCACTTCTGCTGTAGCGTGGCCCAATGACCCTCAAATCTCTATTTCTTGTCGCCCTCGTCGCGGCTCTTCCCGGCTGCAAGATCGTCTATGATGAAGACCGAGCAGGCGAAATTCCGGACGGTCCGGAAGGAGACGATATCCGCAATGCGGCGCGTCTCGAGGAAACTTTTGAGGCCCAACTCCTGCCTCGGATAAACGACACCGCCGTGTCTGTTGTGGCGCTGACCGAACGGCTCGCGCAGGAAGATGTTGCGGCCGTTGGCGCCGAGATCGGCAATCAGGGATCAGGCCAAGGTGCCGCTTGGAATTTTTCGATCATGGATACCGGCACAATCGTTGCGGCCAAGACTGACACCAGTGCGAGGACCGCCGACCTGGACGTTGATGCAGATGGCACAGCGGATGTTCGCGTACAGTTGGGCCCGGTCATCCGCGGCACCGCACTGCGCGATGTCGCGCCCTTTTATGTCTTTGACGATTTCCGTGATCAGATCGAGTTCGCGAAACTGTCGCGTGCGATCAACAACAAGATCAAGCCAGCGCTTGTCGTGCCAGAGGGTGATCTGGTCGGAACCAAACTCAGCTTTACTGGCGTTGCACCGCTTAAGCGGGCAGGCGATGACCTTGTCGTCACCCCCATCCAGCTCGAGTTTTCGCAATGACCGAAGACCATCCAATTGGGCTATCGATCCGCAACGCGGTTAAGGTCTACCCCGGCACGCGCGCGCTCAAAGGCGTCGACTTTGATATTCGCATGGGTGCGGTCAATGTGCTGGTCGGCGAGAATGGTGCTGGCAAATCCACAATGATGAAGATCATCGCGGGGGTGGAGGACATCACCTCGGGCGAGATCCTTGTTGGTGGTCAATCCGTGCGCTTTCGCAACAAAGACGACGCGGTAAAGGCCGGCGTTGGAATTGTATTTCAAGAGCTGAACATGTTTCCCGAGATGACGATTGCCGAGAACGTGTTCATGGGGCGCGAGCCTGCGCGGCTCGGCTTTGATATCGACGCGAACTTTGTGATCTCGGAAACCCGTCGCCTCATGCAACGGCTCGAACATGATATCGACCCGGAAACCACGCTGGGGCATCTGAAGATCGGACAACAGCAGATTGTCGAGATCGCCAAAGCCTTGGCTCAGGACGCGAAAATCCTGATTTTGGATGAGCCGACTTCGGCCCTGTCCGCTCAAGAGGTCGAGGTGCTGTTCCGGGTGATTGATGATCTGAAAGCGCAGGGTGTGGGGATCGTCTATATCTCCCACCGGCTCGAAGAACTGATCCGTGTGGGCGATTACATCACGGTTCTGCGGGACGGCGAAATCACCGGCAGCCGCACCATGCAAGGCGTCGATATTCCGTGGATCGTTCAGGCCATGATCGGTGACAAGTCCAAGGACTTTTCATCGGCTCTGACACACGACCTGGGCGATAAGGTCTTTGAGGCCAAGAACATCAAACTGCCACGGCCCGGTGGCGGCTATATTGTCGATGATGTCTCTCTTCATGTCCGCGCGGGCGAGGTCCTCGGGCTTTATGGCCTGATGGGCGCGGGCCGGACAGAGTTTCTGGAATGCGTCATGGCGCAACATCCCGAATCCAGCGGCATATTCTATGTGGATGGCGAAAAGCTAAAGACCAGCAGCGTCGCCGGCCGTATCGAAAAGGGGGTCGCACTGGTCCCCGAAGATCGAAAGCGGGATGGCTTGGTTCAGATCATGTCCATCCGCGAAAATCTCACCCTCTCCTCCCTCGGTCGTTTGGCGAAAATCTTTCATGTGGACCCGGCTGCCGAAGCCCGCAAAGCCATGGATTTCGTCAAACGGCTGACAATCAAAGTGGCCAGTCAGGAAAATCCCGTCTCGTCCCTGTCTGGTGGCAATCAACAGAAGGTGGTCATCGGCAAAGCGCTGATGACAGAGCCGAAAATCCTTCTGATGGACGAGCCCTCGCGCGGGATCGACATTGGTGCAAAGGCCGAGATTTACAGAACGATGCGAAAGCTGGCGGCCGACGGGATCGGCATCCTGTTTGTGACCTCTGACATCGAAGAGGTCATGGCCCTTGCCGACCGTATTCACGTGATGGCCGATGGCAAACTCGCAGGCGAATTCAGCAATGACGCGACTGCGACCGAAATTATCGCCGCGGCAACCCCTATGAAGCGAAAGGACGTGGCAGCATGACTTCCTCAGCCCTGGTACCAGAGACGGCCCCTCAAAACAGTCGCAACTGGCTTTTGATCCTACTCGAGTTGCGCACCTATGTCGCGCTGATCCTCGTTTTCGCGTATTTTGCGATCATGGCACCAAACTTCCTGTCCGTGGACAATGCGGTGCTGATTTCCAAACATGTGGCCATCAACGCTTTTCTCGCCATTGGCATGACCTTTGTGATCATCACTGGCGGCATTGACCTGTCTGTCGGCTCGGTGGTGGGGCTTTGCGGAATGGTTGCCGGATATCTTGTTCTTCATGGCATTGATCTGGGCCTTGGTTGGTCGATCCAATTCAACACCACTGAGATCGTGTTCCTTGTGTGTTGCGTCGGCATTTTTGTCGGGTGGATCAATGGCATGCTGGTAACCAAGTTGAATGTTGCACCCTTTATCGCAACGCTCGGCACGCTCTATGTGGCGCGGGGCGCCGCCCTTTTGTTGTCTGAAGGGCGGACATTTCCCAACTTGAATGGCAATCCCGACTATGGATCGGCCAGTTTTCCATGGATTGGGACAGGCACCATTTTGGGCCTGCCCGTGATGATCTGGACGCTGGTCGTGGTCACACTGATCGCGATTTACATCTCGCGGCGCACGCCGCTGGGGCGGCACATATACGCAACCGGAGGCAACGAGCGGGGCGCTGCATTGTCCGGCGTGCGCGTAAACCGGACCAAGCTGTTCGTCTATATGTTCTCGGGCCTCATGGCCGCCATTGTTGGGATCATCATCGCTTCGCAGCTGCGCGCTTCGCACCCGGCAACTGGAGAGTTCTTCGAACTAAACGCCATCGCCGCCGCCGTGCTGGGTGGAACCGCGATGGCCGGAGGGCGCGGCCGCATATGGGGGACAATCGTCGGCGCCTTTGTGATCGGTGTTCTGGCAGATGGCATGATCATGATGGGCGTCTCATCCTTCTGGCAAATGGTCATCACCGGACTGGTTATTATTGCGGCAGTTGTTGTCGATCAGTTCCAAAACAAGCTGCAAGCTCGGATTGCCCTTTCGCAAGAGGTGCAAACTGTGCGATAGCGAAGAAAACCGCAAGTAAGAGAAGACATTGGCGCGACAAACGAAAGCAAAATACGCCGAGGGCCCTTCGGCATCATCCGGTAGAGGGATGCTGTCGACGGTGCGCCGCCAGCAAATCATTGCTTGGATCGAAGAAGAGGGATCTGCGCGGGTGCGCGAACTTGCTGCGGCCTTCGAAGTGACCGAAGCGACCATTCGGCAGGACCTAGAGCGACTTGAGGAAACAGGTCGGATCACCCGTGAACATGGCGGTGCCTTTCTGAACTCGGTCCCAACGCAGGTCGCATCACAAGCGCTGCACCATCAAGTCGAGATGGGCCGCAAGCGCAAGATTGGCGCCCTTGCCGCATCGTTGGTGCAGGACAATGAAACGCTCATATTCGATGCAGGGACAACAACCACCGAGGTCGCCAATCGGGTCATCGAGCGCGAGGGCCTAACAGTCATCACAAACGCCTTGAACATAGCAATGACGCTTGGGTCCGTTCCCGGGTTCTCCGTGCATATGCCGGGGGGAGAATTCAAGCCGCCGACGCTCTCTCTGACAGGCGACAAATCGGTGGAATATTTCAAAGATATTCTTGCCGGAAAGCTGTTCTTAGCCACCGCAGGCGTGGATGTCCAGCTTGGGCTCACATACCCCAGCTTTGCCGACCTCCAGCTGAAGCAAGCGATGATCCGTGCGGCGCAGCATGTTTATCTCGTCGCCGATGCGACCAAGATCAATCGGCCCTCGTTCACCCGACTAGGCGATCTGGACCTCATTCAGACGTTCATCACGGATGATGGGATTTCAGATGTCCAAGCCAAGGAGTTTGAAAGCAGAGGGATCGAGCTTTTGGTTGCAGGTTGAGTGAAACCATCTGTTTGGTATTTGCGAACGCCATGCCGCAGAAAGAAGAGGATCAAACTCGACATGAGAAGACGGACTTAAAACCGCAGCTTCGCGGCCGGTTATCCTGAACGCAATGGTCAAAAGGTCTGGTTCTCTAATCGAAGACCTCTCATCACACGCATAGCGCATGATTGGTTTTCTGAAGAACCATGCCGAAACGAGACCCGCCAACGGGTTCGGCCCTTAATGTCCGCTTTTTTGATCTGCG
>CAZPXE010000084.1:0-7554 GCA_964590545.1 uncultured Rhodobacterales bacterium
GGAAGCCAAGTTCGGCGAACGGTTCAAATGCCCGGACCTGCTGCGCGACATGGCCGAGAAGAACCAAACCTTCTATGGCCGCTTCAACCCGGATGCGAAATCGGCCGCGTAAGTTAAGCCCCAGAAACGAAAAGAAAGCCCTGCTTCGCGCGGGGCTTTTTTGTGCGCGTCACGCCTGCATCGTCAGCGGCACCGTCGCCAGATCCCGCAACTTCGGCTTGTCCAATAGCCCCGATTTGCGCAACAGCGAGATGGGGTATTTCGGATCTTCCGCCATCCGCAGCAACGAGAAATCCGCCTCGCGCCGCGCCAGAAACCGGGCCTGCGACAGCGCCCGGTCGTGGTTCCCCGCGCGCGCATGCAGCGCCACCAGATAGCGACGGGGCGGCAGGAAAGACGGGGCCTTTTCAATGGTTTTCTCAAAGAATTCCGTCGCTTCGTCCGCCAAACCCAGTGCCAGTGCCGCCTCGGCCCGGCCCATATCCCACCAGAAAGCAAAGGGGGTGCCGCCGCTGATCTTATGGGCGCGCATGGCGATCATATGCGCCTTCATCGGCTCACCCAGCATCAACGTGGCCGACGCCAGCGCATCCCATGCCAGCGCGTTGGACGCGTTCAGCCGGATGCTTCGATCCGCCAATTCCTTCATCACAAACGGATTGTCCGAGGTGATCAACCGATTGCTTGCAATCAGCCCCAGCACCATCGAATTGCTCTGCTCAATCTCTTGCGCCTTAAAGCAAAACTCCTGCGCCTCTGCGGTCAACCTCTCACGGTCAAGCTCATGCCGTTCAATCGCCTGAAACGAGCGGATCAGCCCGCGCCACGCCAGAAAAACGCCTTGCGGGATGCGGTCAAAAGCACCCGCAAACAGCGCATCGGCCTTGGGCAATTCGCTTGGGTTCATAGAAAACAGCTTGCGCGTGGCCAGTTGCGCGGCGATCCCTGCCTCGACTTTGCCCCCGGTCGGTGGCGCACGTAGGGACAGCGCGTCAAGAATACCGCGCACCGTTTCGGCACAATAGGCCAGCAGGTCCGGGTCGTTGATATCGGTCAGTCGGTCGCGCGAAAACAGCTTAATGTCCGACCAGATCAGCGTGCGGTGCGGCCCGTCGCGAACACTGATCCGCAGAACCGAAAACCGCTCGTCTTTCTCTGTCGCATGCAGCTCCACCCGGATCACCTCAGGCAGGGCATCGGCATAGGCGGCATCCACCACCTCAACCCGCATTTCATCGCTGAGCCCGCGTGAGACGAAATGCGAAATGGTGGTTTCCAAGAAGGAATTCGGATCAGACGAGGGCGCTGAGGTCGCGAAGGCCACATAGCGCGTCGTGTCAGACCGGGCCTGCATCCCAAGACGCGGTGCCTCCAGCAAATTCGCAACACCGCTGCGCGCATGGCGCGCCTCTTTCAGCCACGCTTTGAAAGCCGGGTCACGGACCACCACATCGGAAAGGAATTCTTCGTCCGTACCGATCGGCGCATCCCGGACCACAACCCGCTTCGGGTCCAGCGCCACATCCTGACGGTTGCGCTGCAGGACATCATCCAGATCCGGATGCAGACGGGCCAGGTTCAGAAGTTCTTGCCGCAGCGAGGAGCTGGCCTGTTGCGGATCCCGCGTGCTCCACAGCTTCGATTGCAACCAGGTCCGGCTCCGCCACATCTCTGGCGCGACGGCCAGCAGGGCCAGCAGTCCTTTGCCTTTGGCACTGCGTACCGGGATGGTTTCGGACCCAGCCTCTGGGCTGATCCGGGTCAGGCGGAACGGGCCGCGCAACTGTATTTCCAACCGCTCCCCTTGGGTCACCCGGCCCCCATTGCGCACTGAACCACATACGCGCCATTTCCGAAGCCACAACATGGCGCGCCGCCGCGCGATGCCAAGCCCCAACCCCGAATACACGCCTAGCGTGCAACGAAAATTCCCTCTTATTCCAAGAACCGCATATTCCCGACCGTCTAATCAACCATTATTCCGGCTCTCCCCGGAAATACCGTCAAAAAGTCGTCAAATTATAAGCGCTCGGTGCCAATGTCTTGACCGGTCAAGCGCTGGATTGCCACGGTTTACGTATTGTCAGTTGAGTGGAGGTACGGTGATGATCCTTGCGGGACGCGGAGAGGGACGTGGAGAAGGTCGAGGCGAGGGCCGGGGCGAAGGTCGGGGCGAGGGGCGCGGTGAAGGTGCCAGCAGCCAGATGCACGCAGGCGGTGCAGGCTCGACCCTGCTCTCGACAGCGCTGACGACCTCGCGCGGCGGCACAGTTTCGTTCTGGGATGGCAGCGTGCACTTCCCGACGCCTCGTGCCGTTCGGGGCGGCGGAGACACACTGGAATATCTGCGCAGCGACACAGCCCTGCTCACTTGGATTGCTGATCTGAGCCAAACCTTTGCCGTCTCGACCACATCGAACAAAGCACGCTGCAAATTGAAAGTGGATGGCGGTGCGCAATTCACCATTTTCGCCCCCGACCTGCCCTTCTTCCAACAGCAGATGAGTTTCATCCGCTCTTACGCTGATCTGCGGCTTGATCGTATGGCCGAAGTGACCGAGCAGATTGACGATCTGTTGTCGTTCTTTGGCGTGCATAGCTATCTCGATGGCGGGCGGCGGCGCGGCACGTTGATGTTCCTGACTGTGGTGCAGCGCGTCGCCATTCAGGTCGAGATGCTGATCAAGCACCACTGCCTTTGTCCACGCCCGATCGACTATGACCCGCGTGTGCAGCCGATGATCCAAACGCCGGATCATTCGACATATCCATCAGGCCATGGCACCGAAGCCTTCGCGCTGGCCACGGTGATCCATTACCTGATGACCAGCAGCTATGACGGCACCACATGGGCGCCCGGCCAATCCGCGTCTGAGGGGATTTTGGCCGGGGCGCAGCCGTTCCGCCAAGCCACGCGAATTGCCGCGAACCGGACCGTGGCCGGGGTGCATTTCCCGGTCGATAATCTGGTCGGCGCGCAGCTTGGCTGTTTCATCGCTCACGCGCTTCTGGGTCTCAGCGGGGTTGCCCCCACGACGCTCACCTCCAGCGACAATCCCGGCGCGGTCGAAAATGTCCTCGGCGACAAAGGGTTCGCGGCAACGGATGATTTCCGCCTCGACGTGCTTGGCCGCGAAACGCAGGTGGCGGGCAGCGACCCGGTCGAAACAGAACGCGTCCTTCTTGGACCGGCAACGGCCAAAGCCCCTGCCGCGCGCACCCTGCCCAGCGCCCAATTTGCCGCCGTCGTGATGCCCGAATGGCAGGCCGGAGCGTGGGTCTGATGGCTGATCCCGCTTGGATTACAGGTGATTGGGACGGCAAGCTAAGCCCCTATGTCCATTGGCAAAAGCACTTGGATACACTGCGGAACGATCCCTTGTCTGCGCCCTTGTCGCCGCATATCACGCCGCCGGGTATGGCTTCGATGCTCACGGCGTCTGATGCGGAACTTGGTGAGTATTCGGATGTGAGCGATGCGCTCGGCGATCTGTTCGGCTCAGAGATCGGCTCGGCCTTGCCACCCGAAGCAATCAATCGCGGCTTTGACCCCAATGCTTCGTGGCTACCGGACCTCAGCGGTTTCGATGACGCCCTGATCCCACCCTCTGACGCCGTGATCACAGGTGTGATCGACAGCGCCATCGCCCTTGGCCATGCGCGGTTCTTGCAAAAGTCCGGCCAAAGCACCCGCTTTCTGGCCGCGTGGCAGCAAAGCGCGCCCTGCCCCTCGGCCACGACAAGCAACCTGCCCTTTGGGCGCGAGTTACTGGCACCGGACATCAACGACCTGCTTGCCACCCACAGCCAAAACGACGTGCTGGATGAAGAGGCGTTCAACCATGCCGCCGGGCTTGTCGATCTGGCCGCGACGCGGGGCCAGCGCGAATTGAATTACGATGTGGCCCACGGCACCCATGTGGCCGATCTGGCCAGCGGTTTCGACATCGCGTCCGAAGACGTGACCGAGGCGCAGTTGCAAAAGCGCCCTCTGATCGCCGTCGGCCTGCCGAACCGATTTGGCATTGGATCATCTGGTAACTATCTGGAATATTACGTTATTCACGCGATCGAGCGGATCATTGATCTGGCCGATGCGCTTTGGAAGCGCGGCTATGAAGCGGAGCACGATCCGGCCAAGGCCAAGGGCTTCGCGATTGTCATCAACCTCTCTTACGGACTGCAAGCCGGGCCGAAGGACGGAACGATGGCGCTGGAGCAATACCTGAGCGCCAAGGTGCACGAACGGCTGGCAAATGGCTGGTCGCCGTTGCGGTTGGTGCTGCCTGCGGGGAATACGAACCTAGAAAAGGGCAATGCGCTGGCCCGCATCTCCAGCGATCACCTCGCTCAGCAGGGCAACGAATTCCAACTCGACTGGCGATTGGTCCCCGAAGACCAAACCGCTAATTTCCTTGAAGTCTGGAGTGGTGATCTGGACGGGCCTTTGACCTCTCCGCCCCTGCAAATCGCGCTAATCGCACCGGATGGGCAGCAAACCGCGCTCTCGGCCGGGCCGCATGGCCACTATCTCGATCTGTCGCGCTATGCCCGCATCTATGCGCGCGTTGTCCGCAAAACCATCGACGGTCCCGGCGGCACGCAGACTGTCGTTTTCCGCCATACCTATACCATCTGTGCCGCGCCCACGCTGGAATATACGCCCGGCGCGGCGATTGCGCCTTCCGGGCGGTGGCATGTGGATGTGAAAGTCATTGGGGCGGAGTATGCCGCCGGGCTTGACGTGTATTTCCATGTGCAATCGGACCAATCCATCACGCCGGGGCTGACCAATGGGCGGCTGTCCTACCTCGACAGCGAAGCCTATCAGGCCTTTGACGACAGCGCGCTCAGCCGCGACACCTACACCTTCAGCGACGAAACGCTGACCCCGGATCAAGCCGATCTTGAACCGCTCAATCGCTTTGGCCCACTGCAACGCAAGGGCGCGTTGAACGCGATTGCCACCATGACAGACGCCATCGTTATCGCCGGGTTTCAAGAAAGTGACGGGCGGCCCGCCGATTACTCCGGCACAGGCTTTGCGCCGCCAGACCGCGCCGGAGGGCGGGCAGCCCCGACCGCATCTTTCTGCACCGACGACGGCCCCGCGCATCAGGGGGTTCTGGCAGCAGGCTCGCGATCCGGCGCAACCGTGGTGATGCAAGGCACCAGCTTCGCGAGTGCCACCGCCACGCGCTATGTCGCCGAGGCGCTGTTTTCGTGGGCTGGCGAGACGGACTGGCGCGACTATCCCGGCGGGCCGGAACATATTTTCGAACTGGCGGGGGTGGCCGACGTCGCGCGCCCCAATCGCCGCTATGTGTTCGACACGAAATCGGGTGGGGGCCGCATTTCAACGGCGCCTATCCGTTACCCGCGCAGGGACAGTCCCTGACCCCGCGCATCTTTATACTACTGAACATTTAAGCAGCTGAGGTCGGGCCATTGGTCCGGCCTTATTCGTTTTGGCCCCCCGCTTAGCCGAAACCATCCCTTGTCCGGTCGTTTTTCACGAAGTTTTAACGCTGCCGCCATGTCCGGGACGAGACATATTTTTTATCCTTGTTTCACGGCGTCGACGCTCCATCGGCGGCGGCTTTTCTTGTCCGTAAGGAGTAACAAAGTGATTTTGCACCCAGGCCACGGCATCACCGTGGTCCCCGATGGCGCCGAAGAGTCTTTTTCGGTTCGCACGATGCCTGTGTCATTGGTCTGCGGTTTCGGCGCAGGCTGTAAACCCGCAGATGCAACAAGGTTTGGTGTCTTCGACTACCTTTTCCCTGATGCTGCAACCGTTCAACACAGCAGCGAGACGACAGAGCATCTGGATGCACTCGCACAGGCCATGGTGCAGCAGGCACCGGATGAAGATCAAAACTCTTCAATCGCGCCGGTCTTCACCTATTTTGGCCAGTTCATCGACCATGATATTGCCGCAAATATGGATCGCGAACCCGGACTGTCGATCATCGACACGCCCGAAATCGTCCCTGTTCCACGCGCCGATGTGGCGGCGGGCCTGTCGAACCTTCGGGCGGGGGCGCTGAATCTGGACTCGCTCCATGGCGGCGGCTTGCAGCAAGGCGAAATTGCCCGCAAATTCGACCAAGCCCTGCGCTGTCCCACCAACCGCGCAAAGCTGTGGGCTGGGACGGTTGCGCCCTCCGATTTCGATCCGATCCCGATCCCGACTGACCCCAAGGACAAAGCGCGAGACATCCTTCGGATGGACCGGTTTCTGGAGGACGACGATCAGGTCCTGACACTGGACTTCTTCAAAAGCCTGCCCCCCGATCTGCGAAAGCTCTATATCCACCCGGACGGCACCCCGCGCCGCCAGCGCGCCATCATCGGTGATTTGCGCAATGACGAGAACCTCGCAATCTCGCAATTCCACCTTGCAATGGTGCGCCTGCACAACCGCTTCATCGACCACGCGCCAAAGCACGGCGACGCCCCGCTCGGCGATGAAAATGCCCTGTTCGATTGGGGGCGCCGGATGTTGAGTTGGCATTATCAATGGCTTGTGGTGAATGCCTACCTACCCGCGATCTGCAATCCGTCCACATTGGAACAGGTGCTGGAAACCGGCGCCCCCAGCTACACGCGCTTTTTTGCGCGTCACGGGGCACAACCGGATGGGCGGATGCCGATGCCACTGGAATTTTCCGCAGCCACGTTCCGCTTTGCACATTCCATGGTGCGCGATGCCTATGATTGGAACCGCCTCTTTGGCAGCCCGCGCGGACAACCTTTGACGGATGAAGCCAGTTTTCGCCAGCTTTTCGCCTTCACCGGAAATGGCGAGCATCCAATGGCAGCGCCAGTTGATATGAACACGTTCGGCCCTTCCGCTCCGAGACTGCCGCAGCATTGGCCTATCGAATGGGCGCGTTTTGTGCATCCGCCGACTCCGGATACACCGCGCCGCTCTGCGCGCAAGATTGACACCAAAATCGCCGTCAATCTGGGCCAAATGGCAAATGAGGAGCCCGGCGCGTCAGGCATGATGGCGCAATTGGCCGCCCGCAATCTTCGACGCGGACACAAGCTGAACTTGCCCTCAGCACAGGCTTGCTTAGCGGCTTTGGCTGAAGAAGACGGCATAACGCTGAGCCAACTCAGCCCGGCGGAAATCTCGCGGGGCGAGATGCGTGAAACCATCATCAAAGCCGGTTTCGATCAGGCCACACCGCTGTGGTTCTATGTCCTGAAAGAGGCTGAAGTTTTGGGCAAAGATGGGCGGCTTGGCCCCTTGGGCAGCTGGCTTGTGGCCGACACGTTGCTGGGCCTCGTGATCCAAGATCCCGCAAGTTATTGGCACGCAACACCTCGCAAAGGGGCCTGGCACCCGCGCGACGGCGTCCGCCCGGATGGGATCGTCATAGATAGCATGGCACGCATGATGGATGCTGCGCGTATTCTATGACGCCTCCCAGGGTCGGCCTGTTGGTTCTTCGTACTGCTTAATCGTCCAACAGGCCGGCCCGCTTAGGGTCAGGACCCATTTTCCCACGGGCCGCTTACACGAGCCGCATCAACGGAAAAAGG
>CAZPXE010000084.1:7564-10761 GCA_964590545.1 uncultured Rhodobacterales bacterium
TGGTTCTTCGTACTGCTTAATCGTCCAACAGGCCGGCCCGCTTAACAAAGCTAAAGATAACAACCCATTTTCCCACGGGCCGCTTACACGAGCCGCATCAACGGAAAAAGGGCCCCGGTTTCGGGACCCTTCTCAAACGCGCGGCCGGAACGTTTGCCGTGCCATGAGATATCCGCGTTCCTTGTGTCGGCCGACCTGATCCAGATCAGGTCCTTGTGCCCGGGCCGCGGTGTCGGTGTTGGGCCCGAAACCGCAAGCGTCAGCTCAATATGGCCAGACACAAGGAACGTCATCGGCAGCCCAATGTTGGGGGGCTTGCTTGGCCACCGATATCCTGTTGTCTGAAACGTCCGCGTCCCCTTTTGGTTACGCGACGTGAGCGCCCATCTGCGCCACACCGACCAATTCGCGGTGCATGCTCGCAACCAATTCACGCGCTTCTTCCAGGGTCAGCACATCGTAGGGCTGACTGGAAGGGTCAAGCATATCGGCCAGTTGCAGATGTGCGGCAGGGCAGAACAGCAACGCACCACCCTCGGCATAAATCACCTGCGGCTGGGCGAAAAACAGAGTGATCACCTCGATCTGGCCGTTCGTGGTAACACGGTGCACGCCGTTGAAACCGATCAGCGATGCAGCCGGAACAACCGCGAACGGATCGCCATGCATATCCATCGCCGCTTCTGTTTCTACCAGCACGCCTTGTTCGGGCAGGATGCGCATGTCGGTCCGGTTGCCGAGCGCACCGGCCGGAACTGTCACAGGAAGAAGATACGCCGGGACAGAAACAGCTTCCGCGAACAACACTGTGCGGCGCACTTCCGCCACAACCTGCATCCCGTGATCAAATGTCAGAACCTGATCGCCCGGCTCGATAGCATCCACCGAGCGCCATCCCAAGTTCGACGCAATCTTTGTGCCGCTAAGCAATCCATGGCCCGCAAAAACAGCCGCGCCATCAAACGCGCCGCTGACTTCCGCGACCCGGCGCGGTGCCGATTGTGCTGTTGAGTTCCATCCAAACATCGTCTCATCCCCATTCGTCTGCGCCCATGTGATCCCCTGACCGGACGCTGTTGAAGCTATGACGTCATATGGCCGGACAGTCTGGGCGGGCTTTGGCCCCGTTCGAGACGAAAATTGGGCATTGTTTAGATTTTTGAGGACAATACTTGGCTGAAGCTGTGATTGTCCATGTCAGAAGCGACAATCTGTTAGGGAACTAGAAAGGTTCGGGGAAAAATCTGGACGTTTCCCTCTATTTTTCAGAATCGATAGCCGAATCTGTCGATATCCTCGGCACAAGATTCGGCAATCACGTCTCTCGCACCGGGCGAATAGGCCGCCCGCCAGTTGTAGGGACGCTCGGATCGATTGAAATGTGGCAACTCCAGCGCGAAACCGAGATGCTTTTCCAATTTGGGCAAATCTTCGGCAAGGTGTTCAAGACGGATATACAGATCGCACCGCTCTTGCCCCGCCGCGTCAGTCATATAGTGGCGCGCCGGGCTGGTGCGCAGGCTGTGCAGCGTATCGGGGTGCGTGACGAAACCGTCGAAATCATGCGCCTTGGCGAGCGCGACGGCAGGATGATCGAAACTCTGACCCCGCAGCCAATGGTAATAGCTTAGCACCCGCACCCACGGATTGCGCACCAGTGTAAAGCAAAAGAGGTCTGGTAATTCTTCCGGGCTGACCACCCCGTCGAGATCAGCAATCGTGCTATGTTTCCACAGCCGCCCCCGCGCCTGCGCCCCGTCCAGCCGGTGCCGCCGCTGTTTCGCCTTGGGCGTGTCGCCCAGCATCAGGTCATCCTTCATGGCCCGCGCCTCCAGCGCCAGCGCCATAGAGGTGCCGCCGGTTTTGGGGATATGGATAAAGAGGTACCCACGCCCGCGCGACAGGATCATGTGGACCTCCACGCGATGATGATCCCCGCTGCGGCAATACAGGCGATGCCGAGCCCCTGAACCAGCGTCACCCCTTGACCAAGCAGCAGCCAGCCTGCGAGCGGGCCGAAGATCATCACCGAGTATTCGTAGACCGCCACATGGCTGGCCTCGCCCAACTGATACGCGCGGTTCAGAAGGCCCACCGCGATGGTCGAGCCGAAAACTTGCATTATAATGTAAGGCCACGCCTCGCCCAGCGGCCAGACCCAGCCGCGTGTCAGGAAGGCCATGCCGCCCGTCCCGGCCTCAATCTGCGCCACTTCGATCAGCCCCAGCGCCAGCGCGCCACCGATCCCTTGGGCCACGAAGATACCAAGGAGCAGGGCCAGCGTACTCTCCCCATCACACAGCGCGCGGGTCGCAACGACGCCACTTGCATAAAGAAGCCCACCCGCCACAGGCATCGCCAAAGCCCAGCCCAGCGCCGCGCCGGAGGGGCCGAGCACGATCAGAATACCCGCGAACCCCACCGCCACGGCCAAGATGCGCCAAGGCCCAATCCGCTGGCGCAGCCCGAAGGCCGTCAGTAACAGCACGAAGATCGGCGAGGTGAACAGCCCCGCCAGCGCCATCGCAATCGGCATGAAAGCCAGCGCCCCGAAATAGAAGAACATCGCCGCCGCAATCAGCGCCGAGCGGAACGCCACCGCTTTGACCCGGCGCGGCCGCACCGTCCCGAACCCAAGGCGCGAAAGCAGCAGCACCAGCGGAATCGACAAAGCCACCCGCACCAGCAAGAACTGCCAGACCGACATCGTCTGCGCGATCTTTACCACATAAATGTCGACCACCCCGACGACCGCCATCGCCGTCACCATCGCCAACGCCGCCTGAGCGGGGCGCAACTCTGTGCCGGGCTGTGTTGCGGTGCTTGTCATATATTGCATATGCTCCAATTTCTGCGTCATGTGTCGACACAAGACGTCACACGACACTGACCGCAAATACAGGGGGAGATCAACATGGGCTGGATGGCAGATGAAACGGGGCTAGAGAAATGCGCGGCGAATTATGTGCCCCTGACACCGCTGTCGCATCTGCGCCGCGCGGCGCAGGTTTTTCCCAAGCAGATGGCGGTGGTCTATGGCGATCACCGGGTGACGTATTTTGATTACTACGCCCGCTGCTCCCGCCTCGCCTCTGCGCTGAACGGCATGGGCGTGAAGCCCGGCGATGTGGTCGCAACGCTCATCCCCAACCTGCCCGCCCAAGCTGAAGCGCATTTTGGCGTGCCTGCTTGCGGTG
>CAZPXE010000085.1:0-10696 GCA_964590545.1 uncultured Rhodobacterales bacterium
CCGACCATGCCGCGCGACTGGCACAGCATCATCGCAACGCCCAAATCCGCCACATCGCCGGTCAGCACGTCGGGTGTGTTGGTGACAGCGATACCTTTCTCGCGGCACAGAGCGATGTCCACCGCGTCATAGCCGACACCATAGACCGAGATAATCTCCAGCTTCGGACAAGCATTGATCAGCGCCGCATCCGCGCCGAGCTCTCCCCGCGTCGCGATCCCGCGCGCCTCGGGGCCAAATTCCGCGATCACCGCGGCCGGATCGACCACGTCGAACAGTCTCTTGACGTCAAAAGCAGCCTCCAAAGGCGCCTGATCCCAGTCAGGGTAGGGTCCGCATTGCAGAACGATAGGTTTAGACATGGTGAGGCTTCCTCATATTCGGATGGTATCGATACCGCGTCTCGACGCGATATGCGCGGTTGACGGATTTGGTACCGGTAACATAAGCTGTGTGCAAGAGGATAACGTAACAACGAAGTCCGAGTTCAACCGTGGGAGGAGACGACAATGAAACATACTTTGGCAGGCGTACTGAGCGCCGCTGTGATTCTGAGCGTGGGTGCAGGAGCCGTCGCAAATGAAATCGGCGCACCGGATGCGGCGATCAAGTATCGCAAGGACGCGATGGCGTCTGTGGGCGGTCATGTGCGCGCGATGGTGGCGAACCTGAAGGGGGATGTGAACGACCCTGAGGGCCTAATAGTACATGCCAAGGCGCTGGCAGCCTCGGCAAATGCGGGTCTCCTGTCCACCTCGTTCGGGCAGAACACCGACGGGCAGGGCAGTGTCGAGACAACGGCCACCGGCAAGATTTGGGAGGACTGGGACGGCTTCACCGAGCAATTGGGGCTGCTGGAAAAAACCGCAGGCGAGATTTCGATGATGGCGGAAAAGGGAGAGTTGACAGAGTTCGACCAGCTCAAGCCGATGCTGGCCACCTGCGGCGCGTGTCACCGCAAGCTGGGCTATCGCGAGAAATAAAAGCGGCCACGGGGGCGGCGGGTTAGGATAATGTCGTTCTGACCCAATTCATCCCTCACCAGAAAATCCAAATCACAGGCGCAGCGGCCAGACCCACGGTCAGCGCCACAATCGGCAGCGGTCGGGGCTGGATAGATGCCGGCGCCGTGTCGCTTCGCCCGCTCACGAAGGTGCTCAGCAGGCGCGAGCGTTTTACGAATGTGTAAAAAGCAATCGCGGCCAGATGCAGCGCCACCAGCACGACGATCAGATTCGGAAGGCGGGCGTGGAGTTTCGTCGCATCATTGGCTGCGGCGCTGGTTACGTAGTCCCGCAGCGGGCCGGTCAGATAGATCCCGTCATCGGTGAATAGCCCGGCCACCGCCTGCGCGCCGACCGCCCCAAGCAGCGCAAAGACCGACAGCGCGCCCCAGGGCGAATGGCCGATCGCGCCCCCCGCGCGCCAGGCGCGGATACGTGCGGGCAGGGGTGCAAATTGTAAAAACAGCGCCGTTGCAGGCCCCCACAACCCCCAAAGCACCCGGAATAAGATCAGGAACAGCACGAGCGAGCCGGACGTGAAATGTACCTCCATCTTATCGATGCGGACCGACACGAAGGAAGTCACGATTGCCCCTGCCAATGCCCAGTGGAAAGCGCGCGTGGGAAAGTCCCAAACCTGTTTCTTTTCAACCTGTTCGCCCATTGGCCCCTCCCGCCGCCGTGATCTGCTTGACTTTCATTGGTACCGGTAACATTGTGCGCCAAACCGCGCGAACGTCAAGCCCGGCGCCGCGCCCTTATCTGGAGAATACCGCATGATCACCCGTTTCGCATTGTTCGAAGGCAGCATTAAACCCGGCTCGACCGAGGCGTTTCGCGCGGCGGTGCTGGACCGGCTGGTGCCGCTTTGGACGCAGTTCCCAGGCAACACCGATGTGCGCGTGATGTTCAGTGATGAGCGCGACGAGGGCGCGCCGGAGTTTCCGCTGATCCTTGCCATCAGCTATCCGGATCAAAGCGTGATGGAAGCCGCTCTTGACAGCCCGGCCCGCTTCCAGTCGAAAGATGTGACCGGTGAGATTGTCGCCGAGTTCTTTGAGGGGCGGATTCACCACCATGTCACCGAGCGGCACGAATTTACCTGATCACGGGCGCGCATGAGTGCGCGCACCACAATGCGCGATGTGGCGGCGGCGGTCGGCATGTCGCCCATGACCGTCAGCCGGGCGCTGCGCGGGGATACCACGGTCAGTGCCGAGACCCGTCGCCGTGTTGAGGCGGCGGCGCGGCAGATGGGCTATGTTTACGACGCGACGGCCAGCCTTTTTCGCAACCAGAAATCCGGCTTCGTCGCTGTCACGCTTCCATCCGTCAACAACGCCAATTTCGCCGATACTTATCGCGGGCTCACCGAGGCACTGCAACAGACGGGGATGCAAGTCCTTCTGGGCGCTACGAATTACCGGCTGGAGCGCGAAGAAGAGCTGGTGCGCCAATTGTTAGCCCGCAAGCCCGAAGCGCTGGTGATGACCGGCGGCAATCACACCGATGCTACGCGCGAGATGGTGCAAGCGTTGCCGATCCCGGTGATTGAGATGTGGGACCTGCCGCCCGCGCCGCTGGGCCACGTGGTTGGGTTTTCCAACGCTGATGCGGTGGCGCTGCTCGTGGATCATTTGGTGGAGACGGGGCGCACCCGGCTTGGCTTTGTCGGGGCCTCGGAAGGCGCGGATCTGCGCGGCGCGGAACGCCGCAGCGGGGTGATTGCCCGCGCCAAGGCGCTGGGTTTGCCGCCCGTTCGTGTCTTTGATGCCGGGCCTGCGCCGGTTTCCATGCATCACGGGGCTGATCTGGTCCGGGCGCAGGCGGGCGCGCTGGGCGATCTCGACGCGCTGCTATGCGTTTCCGACACGGTTGCCTTTGGCGCGCTCAGCGCGTGCCGCCGCCTTGGAATTTCAGTACCCGAAGATCTGGCGATTACGGGGTTTGGACAGTTTGACGTTGCGATGGTGTCTGAGCCGCAGATTACCACCGTTGCCGTGAACGCGCGCAAAATTGGCGGGACAGTCGCGGAAAAACTGGCGCAACTTTTCAACGGCGAACCCGTCGCACGCCAGACAGATTTGGGCGCTACTCTTGTGCCGGGGGGGACGAGTTAGGGTGACGTCGGAATTACCGGCGTCCTGCTATACCGTTTTACGCGCTGGTTCGCGCAATTAATTCGCCCTGAAAAACAGTTAGGTTTTTCGATTGCTCCTTGCCGTCGAGCACATCAACCAGCGCATTCGCCATATCCGTAAGGGGTTGGCGATAGGTCGTTAACTCGTAGTGCGGACTTGAGGCTTGCGGGACATTGTCAAAGCCCGTGACCGCGATGTCGCCAGGTACGGTCAGCTTCAATTCGTACCGGATCGCGTCAATTGCCCCCATCGCCAGCGCATCGTTTTCGCAAACCAGAATGTCGGGCAAGTCCGCCTTGGCGACGCCGGTGAACCTGTCGACGACCAGATCATAAGCCATTTGCGGATCATACCGCTCGACGCTCACGAATTCGGGCACGGTGCCAGCCGTCTTTTCCCATTGCGACAGGAAAATCTCTTTGCGTTGCAAATGCGCGGACTGGGTCTGAGGTCCGGCGACGAACAGCGGCTTACGATAGCCCTTTGCCATTACATGATCGGTCAAAGCAGACATCGCCGCCCGGTCATCGCAGCAGATCGATATGGTGTTTTCATTGTTCGACATGCGAGCAAAAACGATCAGCTTCTTTACGCGTTTGGCCCCCAGCGCAGCTGCAAGACTTTGATCGTTGAAGCTAATGCCGATCAGCACAGCAGCATCCACCCGTCTTTGGCTGGCATTGAGCAGGGCGCTCGAAGCGTCTTCGTCATCTACGGTGTTCACCATCAAAGTGTCATAGCCGTTCTTGCGCAGGATGCGGGTCAATCGTTCGATCATCACAAGCTTGTGCGGGTTGGCGAAATCATCAACGAGCACCGCAATCAGATTGGTGCGGTCTGTCGCAAGCCCGGTTGCCAACAGGTCCGGGAGATAACCGAGCGTCTCTGCCGCTTGCATCACTTTTTCTCGTGATTTGTTCGAGATGGACGCGTCTTTGCGGTACGCGCGGTTCACCGTCCAACGCGAAACGCCCGCCAAAGCGGCCACGTCATCAGCGGTGATCGAACTTTTTTGATCGTTGGTCATTGTCTCTGTCGCGTCGCACGAACGGTGGTGTGGTCTAGGGCTTTCTGGAACCCATTGACAGGTCATATACCGCAAAATTGCTCTCGGGAGCAAAAATTCTTGCACGCGGGAGCAAAAATCTTGCACGCGGGAGCAAAAAGGTGAATGGTCCCTTTGAAACGAGAATCGGGAGGGGGCATGTTACGGGTTGGATTGCTCGGTGCTGGGCGAATTGGGGGTGTGCATGCTGAGGCGATTTCTTCGCATCCGGGTAGTACGCTTGTTGCTGTGTCTGATGTATTCAAGGACAATGCGGAAAGTCTCGCCGGGCAGTATGATTGCGCAGTTTGCAGTTCCGAAGATATTCTTGCGGATGGCGACATCGACGCGGTTCTGATTGCGACCTCGACTGATACCCATTCTGATCTGATCGAAGCGGGCGTCGCGGCAGGAAAAGCTGTCTTGTGCGAAAAGCCTGTTGACCTCAGCCTTGAGCGCGCCTCGGCCTGCTTGAGCAATGTGGGTGACAAGGCACCTTGCATCATGATCGGTTTCAACCGCCGGTTTGATCCGAGTTTTGGCGCGTTGAAAGGCGCGATTGACGCCGGAGAGATTGGCAAGACCGAGTTGCTCTCGATCACATCATTTGATCCCGCACCGCCGCCGGTCGCCTATATCAAAGTTTCGGGCGGTCTGTTCCGCGACATGATGATTCATGATTTCGATATGGCGAACTTCCTGATGGGGGAGGCGCCGGTAATGGTCAGCGCGGTTGGCGCGTCGATTGTCGATCCCGAGATCGGTGCTGCGGGGGATGTTGATACGGCTGTGGTCACGCTGAGCTACGAAGACGGGCGGATTGCGGTGATCAAGAATTCGCGCCGGGCGGTGTACGGATACGACCAGCGGGTCGAGGTTCTGGGCGCAGACGGGCTGCTTCAGGCGCAAAATGTGCTTGAAAATACGGTGGTAAAGTCCACCACGTCTGGCGTCGTCAGCGCCAAGCCGACGTATTTTTTTCTTGAACGATATATGCCCGCGTACAAAGCTGAATGGGCTGCGTTTGTGGACGCGGTGCGGCAAGGCAGTGCGATGCCGGTTAATTTGAAGGACGGAGTGGCGGCGCTTGCGATGGCGGAAGCGGCGACACAGTCGGTCGCGACCGGGCAGCCGGTGGCTCTGGCCGATGTTCTGGAACAATCAGGTCGCTGAGGAGGCGATCTGACACGAGGCACTCGCCCCAAATGGGGCGATGCGAAAGGCGCGATACTCTCGCGTGACGAAGCAGCCGGGCAACCGGCGCAGAAGCTAAAACTAGGGAGGAGACCCAAATGAAAGCATTTTTGAAAGGGGCCATTGCGGCCACAGCGATTGCTGTTGCAGCACCCGCAGCGGCGCAGGACATCTCGGTCGTTGTCCACGGCCAGGCAAATGACGCGTTCTGGTCCGTCGTGAAGGCGGGCGTGGATCAAGCGGCGAAAGATACCGGCGCGAACGTGTCCTACAACTCGCCCGAGACGTTCGACATGGTGCTGATGGCGCAAATGATCGACGCGGCGGTGAATGAAGAGCCCGATGGGCTGATCATCTCGTTCCCGGACGCGGATGCGCTTGGCCCATCGGTGGAGCGTGCGATTGCGGCAGGCATCCCGGTCATCACCATCAACGCAGGCGGCGCGCAGGCCAAAGAGCTGGGCGCGGCGATGCATGTGGGTCAGGACGAATACGACGCGGGTGTTGCTGCGGGCGAAGGTCTGGCCAAGATGGGCGGCAGCAATGCGCTTTGCGTGAACCACGAGGTTGGGAACATCTCGCTCGACCAGCGCTGCGCAGGCTTCGAAAAGGGCTTCGGCGGCAAGGTGACAGTCCTGCCAACAACAAACGATCCCGCAGAGATCGAATCCAAAGTGTCGGCGGCCTTGGCATCAAATGAAGACATCGACACGGTCATGGCTCTGGGCGCATCCAGCGCGGGTGAGCCAACGGTGGTGGCGGTAAAAGCCTCGGGCCGGGATGTGAATGTGGCGACCTTCGATCTGTCCGCGGGCTTCCTGCAATCCATCGTGGATGGTGATGCGGCCTTCGCTCTGGACCAGCAGCAATATCTGCAAGGTTACATGGGTGTGTCGATCATGGCGTTGCAAGCCAAGTTCGGCCTGATGCCCGGTGGCGACCTGGCTTCTGGCCCGAACCTGATCACGGCAGAGAAGGCCGCGCAGGTGATTGATCTGTCCGCAAAAGGCCTCCGCTAAGGTCTGACTTTAGCCAAGCAACGAGTTTGAGTGGCCCCCGCGCGGGGCCACTTGATACGCCAATGGGAGCGGGCGATGACTGACACGAATACAAATCCAACAACAGACGAGCGGATCAAGGCCGAACCTTTGATCTCGCGCCTGATGAAGCGGCCCGAGCTTGGGGCCATCGCGGGTGTCGTGCTGGTGGCGATCTTCTTTTTGATCACCGCCGACGGGGCGATGTTCACAACTTCTGGCATCATCAACTTTCTGACCCCAGCGGCGCAGCTGGGCATCCTTGCCATCGGCGCGGCGCTGCTGATGATCGGGGGCGAGTTTGACCTGTCGATCGGGTCAATGGTCGCCTTTGCGGGTCTGTTCTTTGGGGTTTGCGTCATGGTCTGGGGCCTGCCGCTGATCGTGGCGATCCCGCTGACATTTGTTTTTGCGGCCTTCGTTGGTGCGATCAACGGGATGATCGTGATCCGCTCTGGCCTGCCATCGTTCATCGTGACGCTGGCCTTTCTGTTCATTCTGCGGGGCCTGTCGCTGGTCGGTCTGAAATGGGCCTCGGGCGGGTCAACGCAGCTGCGCGGTGTGCGCGATGCGACTGAAAACGACTGGCTCGCGCCTGTCTTCTCGGGTGATGCGTTTCCGGGCCTTTTCGCGTGGTTGGCCGAGCGCGGCATGGTCGAGACCTTCAAGAACGGCACACCCAAGGTCACAGGTATTCCGGTCGAGATCCTCTGGTTCATCGTGCTGGCGATCGTGGCGACGTATATTCTGCTGCGGACCCCTGCGGGCAACTGGATCTTCGCGGCTGGGGGCGATCCCAACGCGGCGACCAATTCCGGGGTTCCGGTGCGACGCGTGAAAGTTTCGCTGTTCATGGTGACAGCCTGCTGTGCAGCCATGGTGGCGATCATCACTGTGATCGACGCAGGCTCCACCGATGCGCGGCGCGGGTTCCAAAAGGAGTTCGAAGCGATCATCGCGGCGGTGATTGGTGGCTGCCTGCTGACGGGGGGGTATGGCTCGGCTATTGGGGCGTTCTTCGGCTCGATCATCTTCGGCATGGTGGTCATTGGCCTCACCTATACCGATTTCGATCAGGACTGGTTCCAGGTGTTCCTGGGCGGCATGCTGTTGATCGCGGTTCTGTTCAACAATGCCATTCGCAAACGCGTCACGGGGGAGCGGTGACATGACCACAGACGGCACATTCCACCATGGCGATGTGAGCGACAGCGTCGCGCCCATCGTGCAGATGAAGAACATCGAAAAGCATTTCGGCAATATCATCGCGCTGGCCGGGGTCAGCTTTGATATCCGCCCGGGCGAGTGTCATTGCCTGCTGGGTGACAATGGTGCGGGCAAATCGACCTTCATCAAGACCATGTCCGGCGTCCACCAACCCACCCATGGCGAGATCCTGTTCGAAGGGCAGCCGCTGAGCTTCGCCACTCCGCGCGACTCGATGGAAGCGGGCATTGCGACCGTGTTTCAGGACCTCGCGATGATCCCGCTGATGTCTGTGTCGCGTAACTTCTTCATGGGGCGCGAGCCGACCAAGGGGCGGGGGCTGACCAAGCGGTTCGACGTGGACAAGGCCAATGAAATCACCATGGCCGAGATGCGCAAGATGGGTATCAACCTGCGCGGCCCCGACCAAGCCGTTGGCACGCTGTCCGGGGGCGAGCGTCAGACCGTCGCCATTGCCCGCGCGGTCTATTTCGGGGCCAAGGTTCTGATCCTCGACGAGCCGACTTCGGCGCTTGGGGTGCGGCAAACGTCGAACGTGCTGGCCACGATCGACAAGGTGCGACGTCAAGGGATCGGCGTTGTGTTCATCAGCCACAATGTGCGCCACGCGTTGGCGGTGGGCGACCGTTTCACGGTGCTCAACCGGGGCAAGACGCTCGGCACCGCCAAGCGGGGTGAGATTACGCCCGAAGAGTTGCAGGACCTTATGGCGGGCGGTCAGGAAATGGCGCAGCTCGAAGGCTCGCTTGGCGGCACGGTCTGAGCCCGCAGGGCAGAACAGCACAGAACAGGCGTTTGAATGACGGACCTTGATCTTATCACCATTGGCCGCTCCTCGGTCGATCTTTATGGCGCGCAAGTGGGCGGTCGGCTGGAGGATATGGGCAGCTTCGATAAATATATCGGCGGCTCGCCCACCAATATCGCCTGCGGCACCGCGCGGCTGGGGCTTCGCTCTGCGGTGATTACGGGTGTGGGCAACGAGCATATGGGCCGCTTCATCACCGAGCAGTTGTCGCGTGAGGGTGTGAACATTGATGGCGTGAAGGTCGACCCGGACCGTTTGACGGCCTTGGTTCTGCTGGGCATCCGCGATCAGGAGCAGTTTCCGCTGATCTTCTATCGTGAAAACTGCGCGGATATGGGGCTGACGGTGGATGATATCGACCCGGCCTTCATCGCGCGGGCGCGGGCGGTTGTGGCGACGGGCACGCATTTGAGCCATCCGCAGGTCGAGGCGGCGACGATCAAGGCGCTTGAACTTGCGCAGGCGGGCGGTCAGCAGACGGCGCTGGATATCGACTACCGCCCGAACCTGTGGGGCGTTGCGGGCCATGGCGAGGGTGAGAGCCGCTTTGTGGAAAGCGCTGCGGTCACCGCGAAGCTGCAATCGACGCTGCATCTGTTCGACCTGATCGTGGGCACGGAAGAAGAGTTTCACATCGCGGGCGGTTCGACGGACACAATCGAAGCGCTGCGGGCAGTGCGCGCGGTTTCTGGCGCGACGCTGATCTGCAAGCGCGGCGCGGCGGGGGCGGCGGCGTTTGAAGGCGCGATCCCGGACACGCTGGATGAGGGGCAGACCGGCCCCGGCTTCCCGATTGAGGTGTTCAATGTGCTGGGCGCGGGTGATGGGTTCATGTCGGGCCTGCTGAAGGGCTGGCTGGATGGCGAGGATTGGCCGACCGCGCTTAAATATGCCAATGCCTGCGGGGCCTTCGCGGTCAGCCGCCACGGTTGCACCCCGGCCTATCCCAGTTGGGAGGAGTTGCAGTTCTTCTTTGAGCGCGGCATCAAACGGCCCGATCTGCGCAATGATGCGGAGCTTGAGCAGGTGCATTGGGCGACGAACCGGGCAGGGGACTGGTCCTCGGTCAAGACCTTCGCCTTCGATCACCGCATCCAGTTTGAAGAGATGGATGGCTACAGTCCCGAAAAGGGCGGCGCGTTCAAGCAGCTTTGCCTGCAGGCGGCGCAGCAGGTGCAGGATGGCCAGCCCGGCTTTGGCATTCTGACCGACAACCGCATCGGGCGCGACGCGCTGTATCAGGCCACCGGAACTGGCCTTTGGATTGGCCGCCCCTGTGAATTGCCCACCTCACGCCCCATCCAGTTCGAGCCCGAGCTGGGCGAAGATCTGGGCCAGTTCCGCGAATGGGCGCGGGAGAATGTCGTCAAGCTGCTGGTCTTCGCGCACCCCGATGACAGCGCCGAGATGCGCGCTTTGCAGGAAGAGCGGGTCAAGCGCCTGTTTACGGCGGCGCGGCGCAACAATCTGGAGTTTTTGTTCGAGATCATCCCCTCGAAGGTCGGCCCGGTCGATGACATGACCAGCGCGATCCTGATCCAGCAATTCTATGATGCGGGGATCACTCCCGATTGGTGGAAGCTGGAACCGTTCAAGACGGCGGCGGCTTGGCAAAACGCCGTGGACGCGATTGAGCGCAATGATCCGCGCACGCGCGGCATCGTGGTGCTGGGGTTGGATGCGCCGGAAGCGGAGCTGGCGGAAAGCTTCGCGCTGGCCGCCGCGCAACCGCTGGTCAAGGGCTTTGCCGTGGGCCGGACGATCTTTGGCGATGCTGCCCGGGCATGGATGCGGGGTGAGATGTCGGATGCCGACGCCATCGCGCAGATGGCCGAACGTTATGGGCGCCTGTGCCAGATCTGGGACGATGCGCGCGCACCCTTTACCCGCAACACCACTGAGGAGACCGCGTTATGAGCACGATCAGGCTTACAGCCGCGCAGGCCATGACCCGCTATGTGGCCGCGCAGTTAACAGAAGACGGCACGCCCTTTATTGCAGGCTGCTGGGCGATCTTTGGCCATGGAAATGTGGCAGGGCTGGGCGAGGCGCTGTATGCGTCGCGCGATGCGCTGCCGACCTATCGCGGCCATAATGAACAGACGATGGCCCATGCGGCGATTGCCTATGCCAAGCAATTGCGCCGGACCCGTGCGATGATGGTGACCTCCTCCATCGGGCCGGGTGCGACCAATATGGTCACGGCGGCGGGGCTGGCGCATGTGAACCGCCTGCCGGTT
>CAZPXE010000086.1:0-10650 GCA_964590545.1 uncultured Rhodobacterales bacterium
CTGCGTGCGCTCCTGATGCCGCTCGACCGACTTCGGCCTGCAGAAGACACTCTGGATTTCACACAGCGTTTCGTCGTGACCGAAGAATTGAAAGACCTGCCGTTTGGGCGCGTTTGGGATGAGTTTTGTAAGCAGATGAATTGCCCATCAGGTTTGCATCTGATCGATCAGCTCGAGCGATATCAGAGTTCTGTTTCAGAGCGTTGATAGAATACCGTGACCAGCGCCCAAAAAGCGTTGGCACGCATATTGTGAACGGTCTTATGACCCGCGTGAGTTTGTCGGCTGGCATTCATGTATTTGCAACGGCTACGATAACTCTCGGTCAAAAGCTTAGGGATGTCGCGCTTGTTTGATGCAACTCGAAAATCGCATCGCCCGACCAAAATACTCCGCTACCTATCTGATCAACATGTCAGAGCGCCTTGCGCCGCGGTTTTGACGCTCCACCCGAACCTGAAACACTCTCTCAGGCCGTGCCAACGCGCGGTTGATCGGGCAAAAGGTCATCCGGGCGCGAAGCTAAGTAGCCTTCTAGTGTCCCACGGATCGCGGCGTATTCGGGATTGTCGAACTGGTTCGTCAACTCAAACGGATCGTCGCCCAGATCGTAAAGCTCACCTGCGCCCGAGATGAGGTCGACAGTGAGTTTGTGCTGCCGCGCGCGCACCGTGCGCAACTCCAGCGCTACACCGGCGCGGCCGGGGCCAAGCCCCCATTCGTTATAGGCGAAATCGCGGCCCGCTTCACCTTCGATCAATGGCCGCACACTCTGCCCATGCTGGGTCAAAAGCGGCTCAGCGTCGCCATAGTCAAAAAAGGTCGGGCCAAGATCAAGCGTCGACACTGGCTCGGACACCCGCTTTCCCGCTGGCACACCGGGTCCGCGCACAATCATCGGCACGCGCAGAAGGCCTTCGAAGTGCATTGGCCCCTTGAGGATCAGGCCATGATCACCAAGCCAGTCGCCATGGTCAGAGACATAGATAACAATCGTGTTTTCATCGAGGCCCTGTTCCAGCAACGTGTTCATGATGCGACCAATTTGATGGTCGATAAAGCTTATCTGCCCATAAGTATTGGCGATGATCTCTCGTAATTGGTCATCTGTTTGGGGTGAGATACGGCTATACGCTTTTCGAATATCGGCGAATTTAGGGTCGGATGGTTCGCCCTCCATCGCCGCTTGATGCCACCACGGGCGCCCCTCGTAGCTTCGCGTGCGGTGTTCCGGCAAATCCACATCTGCCGGGTCGTGCAAACGTGACCACGGTTCAGGGCAGTCAAAGGGATGGTGCGGGTCGGGGAACGACACCCAAGTACAGAACGGTTTTTCCGTATTGCGGCCATGTTGGACCCAGTCAATGAACCGGTCCGCAGTCCACGGGGTATTGTGATAGGCGGGCGGCAGTTTGGAGTGCCAGACCTGCGCAGCCCCTTTGGTGTCGCCAGCGTTTTCCCACATCAGTTTGGTGCGTTCCTCGCCGCGCCCATCTTGGTGATAGAACCGTTCGTAGTGCTGCCCGGCGGGCGGCTTTTCCGGTGCCCACCAATTGTGGCCCACAAGCATCAGCTCCACATGCTCGAAACCCATATAGGGCCCATACCAGCTTTCATCGTAGTTTGCGGAAGAGCGCAGGCATTCCGGTGTCCCGGTCGGCTCGTAGGTGTGATAGGTCGAAAAGTGCGCTTTGCCGAAGTAACTGGTCTGATAGCCCGCGGCGGCCATCGCGCCAGCAAAGCCTTTTTCGCCAATCTCTGGACGCAGATCGATGCCGTTGTCATGCACCCCATGTGTCCGGCACAACTGGCCCGTCAGAATCGACGCACGCGCTGGTTGGCACACCACCGAAGGCGTAATGCAGGTATCGAAATGGGTGCCCTCGGCGGCCAGTTGATCCAGATGCGGTGTTTTGATCTTTCGCCCCATGAAGCCCATGCAATCCGCACGGTGTTGGTCCGAAGAAATCAAAAGAATATTGGGTTTGCTCATCTTGCACCCTTCCTGCTCAGTGCTGCGTAGCCAACGACGCCAAACGCGATCGCCATCAAGGCAGCAGCAATTGGATTATTGAAAAGGAAAAACGGATCGTTCCCGGTGGCGGAATAGGCTTGCCGCGCAGTTTCTTCGAGGCGCCCGCCCAATATAAAAGCGATCACAAACGGAAGCGGCGACATCGCGATCACACGCATGACATAGCCCAACACACCAAAGCCGAGCGCAAACCAAATGGCCTCGATCCGGGTTTCTTGAATGTAGATGGCCGTCAATGTCAGCAGCAATACCGACGGCAGCAATATCTGTTTTGGGATGCGGATCATGATACCCATCGACCGCATGAAAACGCCGCCAATCGTCCAGTTCATTAAGTTGGCCAAAACCATTGCTGTAAACAGACCAAACGCGATGACCAGCTCCGGGTTCACTTGATCCGCGGAAAATTTGAAAACAGACGGGCCGGGGTTGAAGCCGCCGATCGACTCCATCGCAAGGATCAGGAAAACCGCAGCCGCATTCCCGGGAATACCAAGCGACAAGACCGGAATAAGGTTCGCACCAGAGACAGACGAGTTGGCCGCCTCTGTCGCAGCGATACCTTCCATCGCGCCATCACCGAATTTGGTCTGATCCGGTGTTTTGTGCCTGTCATGCTTTGCTTTACCGACCGTATAGCCGAGCGTCGCCGCAAGGGTCGAGCCGACGCCGGGCAACGCTCCTATCATTGTGCCAATGACCGCCGAGCGTGCGATATAGGGCGACAAACGGCGGATGTCTGCCCAATGCAGCCGCTGATCGCCCGCGTCCGAGATGGGCGATATCGAACCTTTCCCGCGCCGCTCTTGGACCAGCTCATCCAGCCCTTTGAACACGGCACCAATGATAAGAACACCAAGCACAGAGGTTGCAATCGGGAACCCGCGCGCCAGTTCTTGCGTACCCATTGACATGCGTGGATAAAAATCTTCGCCGGTGCCGATATAGACGGCGAGCAGGCCTAGCCCTGTCGAAATGAGACCCTTGGCAGGAGAGCCCCCAATCACGGCTGCGATGAAGCTGAGCGACAAGATCAAAAGCGCAGTCTTTTCCGGCAGGTCCAGATACGCTTCGACCAGAATTGCAAGAAAAGGTGCACAGACAAACAGGACAATGTCCGAAAACGTATCACCGGACGCAGACGACAGGTGCGCCACGCGTAGCGCTTGCTTGGCTTTGCCCCGCTGCGCCATCGGATATCCGTCCAGAGTCGTCATGTAAGCATCGGGTGTGCCGGGCGTATTGAACAGGATCGCAGGCACCGCACCTCCCACGGTTGCCCCTTTCATAATCCCGATCAAAAAGCCCACGACCGGCAACATCGCATCAGCATGATATCCAAAGATCGAAATCAGGATCGGCAGGGAAATCGCCATGGCCACAGGTCCCGCCATGCCGGGCGTCGCGCCAACCATGATCCCGAAAAGAAACCCGGCAAGGATCATCACAATGGTGATCGAAACAGGCAAACCAAGCACCGAGAAGGCCTCAGGCCCTTGAAAAACGGCCAGACCGCCGAGCCAGATGTAATCAAGCACCGTCATCAGACATCGCCATTCGGTGGCAAAAGCAAATCCTCGAACGGCAAATCATAGATGGCGATCAACGCCAGAGTGACGCACACACCGATCAAGACACTGCGGGCGGAAAACCGGCCATCCACTTGAGAGATAAGGCCGGAGACGATGAAACCGCCGCCAAGAAAATACCCGATGTATTTCCACGGCGCAGTGTCTCTTAACGTGCGATATTCGGCCTCGCCGCCGAAAAGAGACACCGCGATCGGTCCTGCATAAAGCATGATCAGGAAACCGAGCACCAAAACGCCAAGCAGCACCCCCAAGAACCGCAATTTCGCCGCGCCCAGCCCGGGTTGATCGGGATCGTTGCGCTCTAAAACCAGTAGCAACAGCCCACCAAAACCGACGAAAAACGCCGCCACAGTCGGGGCGAGCGCATCACCGATGTTGATTTGTCGGCGTACTTTCTCGATCAACCCTGTCTCGGTATCCAGCGGCACCCAGACGGCCGCCACGAAAACCGCGAAAGCCAGAAAGAACAGGCCAAAGTACAGGTTGTTGCGGGGATGAGGGGACATGCGTTTCAAATGTTGGGCGGCCCGCAAACACGCAGGCCGCTTGCTTTAAAATTTGGCTTAATCAGAAGATGCCGTCAGCAGACCGCCAGCATCGTCATAGGCTGCCTGAAGCAGCGCATCCAATTCTTCACCGTTGCGCAGATCAACGCCGCCGAACGCCTTATTGATGAAACCCGCAGCTTTGGAGCCGTCCGTATTTAGCACATCAGAGATGGCGCTCGCGATTGCGTCGCGCGCTGTTGGATCCATCCCTGCCGGTCCTGCGATCATGAACATCGTGTCGTTCGTGAATTTGACACCAAACTCTGACAAGCCCGGAGCATCCGGCGTTCCAGCAAGAGGGCCCGATTTGGCCGATGCAAGTTCAACCATTTCGCCTGCCGCAACAGCCTTGGCTTGAATGCCAGCGCCAAACCCAACATCCATATCACCGGCATTAAGGCCATTCATGACGGCCTTACCGCCGCGTACGGATATGATATTGAACTCGACCCCGTTTTCTTTGCCCGTCACGTAAGCGAGGTCAGCAAGCGACGGTGACATGACACCAAACCGGATTTCTTCGCCAGCTTTGGCTGCTGCAATAACATCTGCAAGTGTCTTGTAGCCCTTGGACGCCAGCGACACGACGGCCATTTGACTGCCCGCTGTGGTCGTGATGCCTGTAACGTCGCTTGGAACTCCCGCACCAGACGAGGCAAACCCATAGCCCGCGGTTTCGGTAACGATCATGGCGATCGTAGTTCCATCGGTCGGCTGTCCCTTAAGCGCTTTAACAGCGTTCAAGCCGCCTTTGCCGGTTACTTGCTCCGGGATGATTTTCCACCCGTTCGCGGCTTCGAGTTCTTCGGCGATCATCCGCGCCTGTGTGTCAGCTCCACCTCCAGCGGCGAAAGCGATGATCAGTTTGATTGGGCCTGGTGGCGTCCAGTCTGCTGCGAAGGCGCCGGTTGCCATGGCAGCGATTCCAAGCGCGGCGATTGTGGATTTGAATATCCGCTTCATGGGTCGTTTCCTCCCTGAAATTGACCTGAAGCGGATTACGGCAGATATGAGTTGACCGGTCAACGAAAAAGTTGAACACATAAGAACAACCCGAGGCTCTTGGCCTCGCGTTCCGAAAGAAAGTTGCCATGGAAATGGATCAAGACACAGCACAGCCTTCGAATGCGCTGAACCAGCTCGTGACATATCGGCTGGCGCGATTGCAGGCGCGAGCAAACGCGCAAGCTGCCAAAATCCTTAAGAAACATGCCGGAATTTCACTCTCAGAGTGGCGCATTTTCGTCATGATCGAAACCAATGGACAGATCACGCCCGCCCAGATTGTTCGCCTGACGCAGTTCGATAAGGGGCTTGTCAGCCGTACCATCAAGAAAATGCACCAAAAGGGTCTGGTCCGAATTGAAGACACAGGCTCAGATAAACGCTCGCATGTTTTGGACTTCACGCCCGACGGGCTTTCCCTGTTTCAAAAGGCGCGCCCAGCCATGCGCCGCAGGCAAGAGATGCTGATCAGTGCGTTAGAACCCGATGAATTCACAGCTTTGTTTCGTTCGTTTGACAAGCTCGACGACGTATTGAACCACATGGAGCCCGATCTATGACGTCAAACCTGTTGGTGATCATGTCCGACGAACATCAGGCCCGCGCAATGGGCTGTGCCGGGCATCCGTTTGTCAAAACACCAAACCTCGACAAACTGGCGGCGCGCGGCATGCGGTTTACCAACGCCTATACGCCCAGCCCAATTTGCGTTCCGGCGCGAGCGAGCTTTGCAACAGGTCAGTATGCCCATCAGAACCGTTTATGGGACAATGCAATGCCTTATGTAGGCGCTCCAAAAGGATGGGGTCATGCGCTTCAGGCCAAGAGTGTTCCGGTCGAGAGCATTGGCAAACTACATTACCGCGATGCCGAAGACGACGCCGGGTTTGATGTCGAACACATCCCGATGCAGGTGGTAAACGGTGTTGGCATGGTCTGGGCGTCGATCCGACGCGAGGATGAACGCATTCAACCGCCCGGCGGTGGCCGTATGCTAGGCGAACATATCGGACCGGGAACGTCGAAATACACCGATTATGACACCTTGGTAACAAAGCGCACCTGCAACTGGCTTGCGGAACGCGAGGCTTCGAAGGATCAACACCCGTGGTGCCTTTACGTTGGGCTGGTTGCCCCGCATTTTCCATTGGTCGTGCCGCAGGAATTTTACGATCTCTACCCGCCGGAAACCTTGCCTGAGGTCAAGTTGCACCCCTCGAATGGTTACCAGCGGCACCCTTGGGTGGAAAAACAGAATGCTGCAATGGACAGCGAAGGAAAGTTCGAGTCACCTCAAGAACGCCTCGCCGCAATGGCGGCGTATTACGGGCTGTGCAGTTGGATGGATCACAATGTCGGGCAAATCCTGTCGGCTTTAGAGGCCGCTGGAATGACCGAAAACACAACAATCGTCTACACGTCCGACCATGGCGACAATGTAGGGGCGCGTGGGCTTTGGGGGAAATCCAACTTTTATCAGGAAAGCGTGCAGATTCCGATGATCATGGCTGGACCGGATACGCAGCCCGGCACCTGTGACACGCCCGTCAGTTTGCTGGATCTTTCGAAAACCATCGCCACGCATTTCGGCGCCGACATTGACGGTGCACCGGGCATCCGATCTTTGGCCAAGATCGCAGCAGAACCGGCAGACTTGGAACGCTCTGTATTCAGCGAATACCACGCCGCCGGAGCTGTCTCTGGCGGGTTCATGCTGCGCAAGGGGCGGTGGAAGTACAACTATTACGTGGGTTTTCCGCCTGAGCTTTTCGATCTGCAAAACGATCCCGAAGAACTGGTGGATTTGGCTGGAAATTCGGACCACGCCGAGACGCTGGTGATGATGGACAAAGCAATGCGCGAAATCTGCGATCCCGAGGCCATGGACGCCCTCGCCTTCAAGGATCAGGCCGCGCTGATAGCACGTCACGGCGGTCGCGAAACGGCGCTGACGCTGGGCGCCCCCGGCGCCACCCCGCCGCCCAGCACCTGAAGCCGGGACGGACGAGGGTCAGCGCCCTAACCAACTGCGCCTCTCATAAGAAGGCAAACTGCGGTCACGAGATACCGCCAAAGCGAAATTCGACGGCCCTTCAACAGCGCGTAACACAGCCGCTCGGAGTCCAGATTTACAGATGATGCGCGCGGCATAACCACCCGCTTTGACCCGCCCGCCAAGATGATGGCTGCGCCCTGCCCACTTTTTGACTGAAGGTCCGGGACATGCTGTCTGACGCAGATGTGCCGTTCGCAAAACGACCGCCTCGCGCGTCGGCATGTGCGCCTCTTTCAAGGGCACCAATTTCTAGACCGTTTTGCCATGGGCGCTATCGTCGCCGTGACCGCTCTTGCGCTTCAAGGACGCGGCTTAGGTGTTGGTGAGATCGGCGCTCCCTTTGCCGTTTACGCCGCCACGACCATAATCGCTGAACTGCCCTTTGGCGGGCTGGGCGAGGCAAACAGCGTCGGCTTTGCGTGGATCGCTGGAACGTTTGGCCTCGCAGCAGCCGTAAGTCTCTCGATCCTGCTGGCTAAGATCGGATGCCACACCAACTGAACAGCGCGAAATCGCGATACTATTTCGCAAGCCAAATTTTTTTCGACTCTTTTTTCGTTCGGATGTCGATTGGCGCGTTTCTCGTCCGTCGTGTGGGTGAAGAGGCAAAAAAACCCTTCGCAAACACAGACAAGAGGACAGACAAATGAACTTCAAGAAAATCGTAACTTTCACGGTATGTGGCGCTGCAGTGCTGACTGTCGCGACTTTGGCACTGCCCCGCCACACAAGCATCGAACGTACAGCCATTGTTGATGCCTCTCCTGAGGCGGTCATTGAATTGGCGGCCTCCAACACAGGCTATCAGGCCTTCAACCCTTATAAGGACCTCGACCCGAACCTGTCGGTCGAGATGTTTGGTCCGGCATCGGGCGTCGGTTCGGGCTTTTCGTTCGAAAGCAAAGACGGCGCTGGCCAGCAAACGGTAGCCTCCGTGAGCGAAGACCGGGTCGTCTTTGATCTCGATCTCGGGCCATTGGGGCAGCCAACCCAAGCGATCTCTGCGGTCGCGATTGATGGCGCGACCGAAGTGACCTGGCGGATGGATATAGATCTGGGCATGAACCCCGTCTTTCGGGTCATGGGGCTTTTCATGGATGGCATGATCGGCCCGAATTTCGAACTTGGCCTTGCCAACATCGCCGACGTTGCGGCTTAATCTCATAACCAACAAGGAAACCAAAACAATGCGTTACACATTTCTTCTTTACTCCGACCCTTCGATGGCCGCTGGCATGACCGAAGAAGACTGGGCAAAATCCAAAGAAATCTACGGCCAATACATTGGTGCGCTTCAAGAGGCCGGCGTCTTTATTGAAACTGACTGGCTGCACCCGGCAGACACCGCCACCACGGTGACACTCGCAGGCGGCGAGAAACAGGTGCAGGATGGACCGTTCGCTGAAACGAAAGAGACTTTGGGTGGCTACTTCGCCATCGAAGTCGAAAACCTCGATGAAGCTATGAAATGGGCCGAGAAATGCCCCCATGTCCACTATGGCAAGCTGGAAATCCGCGCCTCTGCTATGGACAGCGTGTGAGTAGGACGGCAGCACAGGCGCGGGCGGAAGATGTCGCCCGCGCCGCATACGGCAAACTGATTGCCATGCTGGCGAGCCGCACAGGCGACATCATCGCCGCCGAAGACGCACTTGCCGACGCTTTCGTGGCCGCCCTGAAAACCTGGCCCGATCGCGGCATCCCCGACAAACCCGAGGCTTGGCTTTTGACTGCAGCCAAGAACAAACGCATCGATCAGGCGCGCCGGGATGCCCGACTGGTCATTACCGACAAGGCGCATGACATGGCAGACGCACAAACCATTGAACCGGAAGAGGCCCAACTGGACGAGCGGTTAAAGCTCATGTTCGTCTGCGCCCATCCCGCGATTGACGCGGCCATCCGAACACCGCTGATGCTTCAGACCGTGCTGGGGTTGGAGGCCGAACAAATCGCACATGCCTTTCTGACCAAACCGGCAACCATGGCGCAGCGACTTGTACGGGCGAAGAAAAAGATCAAATCCGCGGGCATTCCTTTTATCATTCCCGACGCTGAAGCCTGTCCAGAACGGATGGGCGCGGTTCTTGAAGCGGTCTATGGGGCCTATGCTGTGGATTGGCTGCAAGGCGATGGCGATCTTAGCCACGAGGCGTTCTTTCTGTCGAATATCCTTGCTGAACTTGCGCCCGAGAACCCCGAGGCGCTGGGTCTTACAGCCTTGATTGGTTTTATCGAAGCGCGGCGCGATGCCCGCTCCAGCGATGGCGTTCTGGTCCCTGTTCCAGAACAGGATGTCACACTTTGGGACAGCCAGCTTATCGCGCGCTCGGCGGCTTTGTTGACCCAAGCGTCCCGTAAAAGCCCGCCCAACAGCGTCCCTGGACGCTTTCAACTCGAGGCCGCCATTCAATCTGTTCACGCCGCACGTTCCGTAACCGGCAAAACAGACTGGCGCGGCTTGTCACAACTCTATCATGGGCTGATGCGCTCTTACCCCTCCATCGGCGGAGCCGTCAGCCGCGCCGCCGTGGTCGCCGAAGATGCGGGCCCGGCAGAAGGCCTTCGGATGCTGGACCTGATCGACTTTGATGGGCTCGACACATACCAACCGTTCCATGCGGTGCGCGCGCGGTGTCTGGCTGAACTGGGGCAGCTCGCCGATGCGGCCGAAGCCTATGCAATGGCCACCGCGCTGTGCACAGATCGCCCATCCAGACTGTGGCTAGAGCAAAAAATCGAAAGCTTGCGAAAAAAAATGTCGTGAGGTGTCGATCAGAGGCTTTGATCTTCGTCGTGTAAGCAGAAGGGAAGAAAACCTCTCCTGATCAACCGAAGAAAAGGACCAGACCAATGATCATCGCTTACACCACCGTCGCCATCATCGCAGCCATTGCCTTGGCGACACTGCTTTTGCCGCGCAAGGTTATCGTGACGCGGCACGCAGATGTAAATATGCGTCCCGAGGACGTCATCGCCCGTGTCGCAAGCACCCAAGGTTTCCAGACCTTCAATCCCTACCAAACCACGGACCCCAACTTGAAGATTTCGCCTTTTGGCCCTTCCGAAGGTGTTGGCGCAGGCTTCCGTTTCGAAGGGAAGGAAGGCAAAGGCACTCAGACTATTACCGATGTCACCGCAACGCGGGTCACACACCTTATCGACCTTGGCGCAATGGGCCAACCGGTGCAGACCATCGAGGCAAGGGCAACTGAAATCGGAACGCGCGTGACGTGGACCGTGACGTCAGACATGGGTTTGAACCCAGTCTTTCGCATCTTCGGCCTGTTCATGGACCGGATGCTCGGTAAAACCTACGAACTCGGCCTGAAGAACATCGCAGCTCTGACTTGAGACTTTGCGCGATTCACAGCGAAGGCGGGTTTGGGACCCGCCTTTTCTTGTTGTATGCGC
>CAZPXE010000087.1:0-10647 GCA_964590545.1 uncultured Rhodobacterales bacterium
CCATAAAAGGCGGCGCAGGCGCTGACACGCTGGATGGCGGCGCGGGCGTTGACCTTCTGACATTCGAGAATTCCACGTCTGGCGTGAACCTGACATCGACTGGCGGCACCACTGGAGATGCTGCGGGCGACACATATAGCAATATCGAGAACTTTACCGGTTCGGAGTTTGCGGACTCGATCACGGGCAATGGCGATGACAATGAGTTGCGCGGTCTCGGTGGAAACGACAACCTGATCGGCTTGGGCGGTTTAGACAAATTGTTCGGTGGCGATGGCGATGACCGGCTTGATTTCGGTGATTTTGCATCGCATCTGGTCGCGGGCGAAGTGTTTGATGGCGGAACCGGGTTTGACACGTTGAAGGTCAAGATGGGCGGTACGCCGCGCGAATATGATGCCAACCTTGCGACCCTGTCGAACCTTGAAGAGTTGGAGTTCTCATCCGCCGCTGGTTTCTTCAAGGGCGATGTGACGTTCAGTTCAACCGTTGCGAACTTCGCCGCATCGGGCATCACAGAGTTTGACATCGAATTACGAGACGCCGGTGACATCTTTACTGTCGATCTTGCCATGGGCGCGAACACGAATTTGGATATGTCCGATTATGTGTTTAAGAACGGGTTTGGCACCGACGAGGCCGACAAATTCGAAGTCACAGGCGATACGTCAAATGAGTTTGTCACAGGCTCAGGCATTACAGATGTTGTGAACCTTGGTGCTGGCAACGATACCTATGCTGTGGTGGATGGCACTGACACGGTTGATCTGGGCACTGGCAACGACTTTTTGCAGATCAACTCTGACTTTGTCAGTGTCGGTACGGGCTCGACTTTCAATGGCGGCGCCAACTTCGACATTGTCGTTCTGTCGCGTGACGGGGTTTCTGATCTGCGGGGGGCGACGTTCACGGGGTTCGAAAACCTTGAATTCCTGTTCACTCCGAACGCAGAACGGCTTGTCGAGCTTACGGACACGCAAGTGTTGTCCTTTGACACCATTGACGGCAACGAAAACACGAATGGTCGCGACTCTCTGGACATCTTTGTCACCTCTGGCGGCACTGTCGATTTCTCGGGCCTGACGTTCAACGATTGGGGCACCGGTGCGGGAACCCAGAACGATATTGTGATGATCCGCGATGAAAATGTTGCCGGGCAAACCATCATCGGGACAGATCAAAGCGATTTCTTCATTGATGATTCATCCGCGTCCAGCCTCAGTGTTGATACGCTGTTCGGCGGCGCGGGCGGAGACACATTTGTTCAAAATGACTTCGCGTTCTTTGACGATATCGATGGTGGAACCGGTTTCGACACGGTGGACTACAGCAGTCACGTAACCGCAGGTCTTACTGCCGATTTGGAAGCCGGGACCGTATCACAAGGCGGAGATACGGGTGTTCTGACCAGCATCGAAAGCCTGCGCGGCACGCAATTGGCTGACACGATTTCGTCCAGCTCGGTCGCCAACATTATTAGCGGCAACGGTGGCGACGATGTTCTGATCGACAACTTCGACGGTACTGTCGCGGACGAATATGATGGCGGCGACGGCATCGACACGATCCAAGCCACGGCGATCCAGTGGGGCTCAGATGTCATCTTTGACCTGACGGAGGGCAACCAACGCATTGGCGCAGGGTTTACCACCGTTGTTGATACCTATCTCGAAATCGAAAACGTGACAGTCAACGGACGTGCACAAATCCGGGGCGACGATGGCGACAACGTGCTGACGGCGATCACTGGCCCAGGTGCCGGTGGCTCGGGTAGCTTTGCCAACATCATCAACGCAGAAGGCGGCAACGACATTGTGCGCGCTGGTGATGATGACGATGTGGTTGATGGCGGGTTCGGCAATGATGAGCTGTTTGGTGAGGATGGCGATGACGTCCTGATCGGCGGGCTCGGCAATGACCGGTTGGATGGCGGCGCTGGCATCGACACCGCCGACTATTCGGATGCAGGGGGCCGTGTCGCGGTGTTCCTTGCCCGGACCCCGGCTGATCTTGGCTCTGGTCAAGGCATCGACACCTTCGTCAGCATCGAGAACGTTATCGGCACCGATTTCGATGACCGTTTGGTGGGCGACAACAACGAGAACATGCTTGTTGGTGGCCTTGGCGACGATGTGCTGATCGGTCTGGGCGGTGCGGATGTGCTGGATGGCGGTATCGGCGATGACGAGCTTACAGGCTCTGGCGGCGATGACACCCTTCTGGGTGGCTCTGGTGCGGACCAACTCTTCGGTCTGGGCGGCGCTGATACGCTGGATGGCGGCGGCGGCAATGACTTCATCGAAGGCGGTCTGGGCGTTGATACGATCATTGGCGGCACTGGCGACGATGAAATCTTCGGCTTCTTCGGTGTGGACACGATTGATGGCGGCAATGGCGCTGACAATATCCGCGCAGACGGCTCGGGCGATATCGTCAATGGCGGTGGCGGCAATGACCGGGTCGTGGGCGGCAATGGCCGCGACACGCTCTGGGGTGGCACCGGCAACGACACGCTGTTTGGCGGTGGTGGCTCTGGCGCGGGTGACGGGCTTCGGGACGTGTTCGTGTTCAAGTCCGCTGCCAATGGCGGCGGCGGCTTCGACATCATCCGCGATTTCGAAGACACGATCGACAAGATCGACTTGACCGAGAGCGGCTATACCACTTTCGCCGACGTTCTGGCCGATGCCAGCCAAGTGGGCGCGAATGTCGAGATCAATTTCGACTTCTCGGGCCTGCTGCGGATCAACAACTTCGATATCGCCGACTTGACAGCGGGCGACTTCATCTTCTGATCCCTGCCCCATATGGCAAGAAAGGGCGGCCCCGGCGGGTCGCCCTTTTTATTTCGTTCGCGTCAATAATTTATCGATGCATCCGTCTATTTTCTTCATCAGCCCGGAACGTACTTTCACTTTAACGACCATGCTGTTCACGAGAACCCGAATATGGACCAAACCCAATATCATGCGCGCTTCACCGCCCCTAAGGCCGGGCGGGCTTTGGTTCTGGCGCTGCATGGGACCGGTGGTGATGAAAACCAGTTCTTTGATCTGGCCGAGCAATTGGTGCCGGACGGCGGTGTGATTGCTCCGCGCGGAGATGTGTCCGAGATGGGCGCGGCGCGGTTCTTTCGGCGGACAGGCGAGGGTCTGTATGACATGGACGATCTGGCCCGCGCGACGGATAAGATGTTGCACTTTGTTGAAGCGCACCGGGCCGCGCATCCGAGCAGCCCGGTTTATGCGTTTGGCTATTCGAACGGGGCCAACATCCTTGCTGCGGCCTTCCTAAAGCAGCCGGGCCTGTTCGACCGCACAGCCCTGTTGCACCCGCTGGTCACGTGGGAGCCTCAGCCACAGCCAGAGTTAGCAGGGCGCAAAGTCCTGCTCACAGCCGGGCGGCGCGACCCGATTACCCCTTGGGCGAAAAGCGAGGAGTTGATTGCGTGGCTTGAGGGCCAGACAGTCGACGTGACACCGCACATACATGATGGTGGGCATGAATTGCGCGCCGCTGAGATCGCGGCGCTGGTGAAATTCTTTTCAGGCTAGCGGCTACATTGCCAATGCCACGTCATGCATCGTCTGGGCCAACAATTGCGCGTCCTTGTCGAACGGGTGTTTGCGATTTGTCACCAGAAACTCGCGCAAGGGCGGAATATTCACGGGCGGGTCCGCGAACACAAGATCATCGGACCAGTGAATATGAGACACGAGCCGCTCATGTATCGTCGCAATGTTCTGCGTCCCAGATATGTAGTTCGGCAGGACAACGAAGCTGGGAAGAGAGGCGGCGACGCGGACCGTTTTGGTTTGCCCATCCAGCCAGCGTTCGAAGTGGCTTTTGCCATTTTCCAGAAAGAAGTTGGTCAGGACCATACGGGACGCAAAGAACCGCTCGGCTGTGAGCCCGGTTTTGAGCATGTCATTGCCCGACCACATCATACATTTGAACTGGTCGTCGAACAGCGGTTCCGCGTTGTACCCCTCCTCAATGGAGAAGTCCGGGCCGATCAGGAAATCCACAACACCGCTTTTGAACTGCCGGATGGCTTCGCGGGTGTAGGGCATCACTGACAGCGACACATGCGGGGCGACCTCGCCCAGATGTTTGGACAGGGCCGAGATATAGACTGCTGAGACATAGTCGGAGGCGATGAACGAAAAACAGCGGTCCAGAGTGGCCAAAGAGTTGGTCGCACGCATCCGAGCGAGCGCGCGCAATTGGGTGACCACATCGGGGATTTGCGCGGCGAGTATGCGGCCAAAGGCGGTCGGGACCATTTCCTGCCCGTCATAGAAAAACAGATCATCCTCAAAATGCAGCCTTGCGCGTTTCAACGCGCCGCTCATGGCGGATTGGGTCAGGTGCAACTCTTGCGCCGCAGACGTGACGCTTTTGCGGCGCATCAGGGCTTCGATGGCGACAAGCAGGTTCAGGTCGAGGTTTTCGAGATGCATGGAGGGTATCTCTATCACTGATGGCTATCAGTTTCATTATCAATTTTACCAATTACATTGGACGCTTTACTTTTCTCAAAGGGTCTCAAAGCATGGCCCGCATGGGAGGACATTATGAAACGACTGACTGTCAGCGCGCTGGCTCTCTTGGCCTGCGGCTCAGCCGCGATTGCCGATAACTTCAACGTGACCATTGCCGCCGGGCATCCGCCCGTGTTCCGCTGGGTGAAACAGTTCCCGGAGGCGTTTCTTCCAAGCGCCACGGCCGCGCTGGAGGCGACGGGCCATAGCCTGACCGCGTCCGAGCAATATGGCGGCGCGATTGCCGGCGTAGGCGAGGAATTGGAAGCTGTGGAAGCAGGGCTTGCTGAGTTGGGTGTCTGCTCCTCGCTCTTTGATCCGGCGAAGCTGGCGGTGCAGAACGTCACCTACTATACGCCTTTCGTCAGCGATGATGTGCGGCTGGTGACGAAGGTGATCGACGACTTGCACCGCAACGATCCGCGTATGACCGCAGCCTATAGCGAGAACAACGTGGTCTATATCGGCTCGCCAACGGCGATTGATGACTACCTTTTGATGACCAACTTTCCCATCGAGAGCCTCGCCGATTTGAAAGGGCGCAAAATCGCGGCCCCCGGCCCGGCGATCAACTGGCTCAGCGGCACCGGAGCGGTGGGCGTGCAAGGCAACCTGACGACCTATTACAATGAATTGCAAACAGGCGTGTATGACGGCGTGATCGTCTTCGCCTCTGCGGCCTTCCCCGGCAAGCTGTTCGAGGTTGCCCCTTTCATCACCCAATTCGGGCTGGGCGCGCAATTCGCCGGGGCGATCTGCGCCAACAAAGACTGGTGGGATGGGCTTGAGCCAGACGTGCAGGCGGCCTTTACCGGAGCGGCAGATGACGCGAAGGAATGGTATCTGTCCGACCTCGAAGGCTTCGTAAACCTCGCCTATGGCAAGATGAAGGAGGCAGGCGCAACTGTGACTCCGGCGAGCGACGAGATGCGCGCAAGTTGGGCCAACGGTATGGACAATGCCGCCGCCGCGTGGGCTGCAAACCTTGATGAGCAGGGCAAGGGCGGAAGCGATATCATGAAGCTATACATGGACGCGATGCGAGACGCGGGCGCCACGCCGCTGCGCAACTGGGACAAGGAATAAGTGAGGGCTCTCCCACGCGCTCTGCGTCTGCTCGATTGGGCGACGCAGGGCGCGAATGTTCTTGGCACCCTGCTGATCGTGGGGCTTGTTCTGATTATCTGTATCGACGTGGTTGGACGTGAGGCGGTGGGTGCCCCCCTGCCCGGCGTGCCTGAGATGGTATCGCTGTCGATTGTCGCCATCGTCTTTTTGCAGGTCCCGCAAGCGTTCAAGGCCGGGCGGCTGACCCGCTCGGACGGGCTGATCAATTATCTGCACCAGCGCCGCCCCGGCGTGGCGCGGTGGCTTGAGACGGGGTTCGAATTGCTTGGTGCGCTGGTTGTGGGCACGCTGATCTATGCGCATTGGCCGATCCTGACCCGCTCGATTGAGCGCGGTGACTTTGTCGGTTCGCTCGGCCATGTGACCTTCCCCACATGGCCCGTCAAAGTGGCGATTTTCGTCGGTGCTGTCCTGCTGCTGCTACAATTCCTCGCCCGCCCCCTGCGCCGCGCGATAGGAGAGGCCAAGTGAGCCCGTTTGATATCGGCATCGTGAGCCTTGTTGCGATGGGCGGGCTGGCAATTGGCGGGCTATATGTGCCGATTGCGCTTATCTTATGCTCTTTCATTGGCGTGTGGGCGATCAAGGGCAACGCACTGCTGGCCGCGAAGATGCTGGGGCTGGCAGCGAATGACGCGATTTCGAGTTACTTCTTTGGGGTCGTTCCGGTTTTCGTTCTAATGGGCTTTATCGTTTCGGAAAGCGGGATGGGGCGCGATGCCTTTGACGTGGCGAACGCGATGTTCAAGCGGATCAAGGGCGGGCTGGGCGTCGGCACAATCGCCGCGAACACCATCTTTGCCGCCATCACAGGCATCTCCATCGCTTCGGCCGCTGTCTTCACGAAAATCGCGGTGCCGGAGTTGCGCCGCCACGGGTATGAGACGCGCTTCGCTGTGGGTGTCGTCGCAGGCAGTTCAGTACTGGGGATGCTGATCCCGCCCTCGCTGCTGCTGATCCTTTACGGGCTGCTGACCGAACAAAGCATCGGCGATCTGTTCCTCGCAGGCCTTGGGCCGGGGCTGGTGCTCGCGGTGTTGTTCGGGCTCGGCACAGTTGCGATGGCGATTTACGCGCCGGGCTTTGTGGGCCGGAACCTGAGCGGGGATGAGAGCGATTTGACCGGAGCCGAACTGGTCGCCAAAGGTCTGCCCATTGCCTTGCTGATCGCGCTGGTGCTGGGCGGGATCTATGCCGGGTTCTTCACGCCGGTAGAGGCGGGAGCCATGGGCACGGCGGGCGCGTTCATCATCGGCCTCATCAAACGCCGCCTGTCCTTGCAAGGGCTGTGGCGGGTATTGGTGGAAACCGGGATGATCACGGCAGCGATCTGTTTCCTTCTGATCGCCGCGCAGATGTATTCGCGGATGCTGGCCTTTTCCGGAGTTCCTGCGGGCTTCGGAAATTACGTCGCAACCGCCGATTTGACGGTGCTCGGCATCTTGTTGCTCTACTGTCTGGTGGTGATCCTTCTGGGGATGATCCTTGATAGCGGATCAATCATGCTGATCCTTGTGCCGCTGATGTTGCCCGTGGTGAGCGCGCTGAATGTGGACCTGATCTGGTTCGGGATCATCACCGTCATCGCGGTTGAAATCGGGTTGCTGACGCCGCCATTCGGCATTTCCGTTTATGTCATCAAAGCCTCGCTCGACGATCCGAATATCGCGCTAAAGGACATCTTCATCGGCGCGGCCCCCTTTGCGCTGATGATGGTTGTTTGCCTCGCCCTCGTGATCGCTTTCCCCCCCATCGCAACTGGCCTGCTTGGCCGATAGGACCGCGTATGAAACTCATCGACCTTGCCCGACCTCTGGAAAATACGGAATACGCCGACCCGCCGGGGCTTGGGCCGCAGATCACCTATATGGGCCATGATGAGACCGCCGATCAGATGCTGGGCTTCTTTCCCGGTGTCACCCGCGACCAGCTTCCCGGCGGCGAGGGGTGGGCTGTCGAAAGTGTGACGCTCTCGACCCATAACGGCACCCATCTGGACGCGCCCTATCACTTCCATTCGACGATGGATGGCGGCAAGCGGGCGATCACCATTGACGAAGTGCCGCTGGAATGGTGCTGGGGCGCCGGGGTGAAACTGGATTTCCGTCATTTTGAGGACGGCTATGTCGCCACGCCGGAGGATATAGAGACGGAGCTTGCACGCATTGGCCATAGCTTGACCGAGGGCGATATTGTGGTTGTCAACACCGCCGCCGGGGCGGTTTATGGCAAACCGGAATATGTTGCGACGGGGTGCGGTATAGGGCGCGCGGCGACAAACTACCTGTCGGAGCGGGGTGTAAAGATCACCGGAACCGATGCGTGGAGTTGGGATGCACCCTTCATCCACACTGCCAAGCGGGTGGCTGAGACGGGGGATGCCTCGCTGATCTGGGAAGGTCACCGCGCGGGGATCGACCGTCTTTATATGCATATGGAAAAGCTGGGGAATTTGGATACGCTGCCAAGCACTGGCTTTGAAGTCATCTGCTTTCCGGTCAGCATCAAAGCGGCGAGTGCCGGGTGGTGCCGCCCTGTTGCTGTTCTGAAGGATTGACCATGTCTAAAACCATCATCACCTGCGCTGTCACCGGGGGCATCGCGACGCCCACCATGTCAGACGCGTTGCCCGTCACGCCCGAAACCATTGGTACCTCGGCCAAGGAAGCTGCGGATGCGGGCGCTGCGATCTTGCATTTGCACACCCGGAACCCGTCCAATGGCGCGCCATCGGGCGAAGTTGCGCATTTCGACGCGTATCTGCCGAAACTCTTTGGGGAAACGGAGGCGGTGCTGAACCTCACGACTGGTGGCTCCCCTGCGATGGCGCTGGAGGAGCGGCTGCAAGCGGCGACACATTACGCACCTGAGATGTGCTCGCTCAATATGGGATCAATCAACTTCGCGCTGCACCCGCTGGCGGATCGCTACAGCGACTGGAAAGAGGATTGGGAGGAGCCGTATTTGCGCGGCACCGAAGATAACGTGTTTCGAAATACGTTCAAAGACATACGGCGTGTGTCTGAAATTCTGAACCCGACCGGCGCGCGGTTTGAGCATGAGTGTTACGATGTCGGCCACCTATACAACCTCAAATTCTGCATCGATCAGGGGTATTTCAAAGCGCCCGTGTTCATCCAGTTTGTGATGGGCGTTCTGGGCGGGATCGGCGCGGATGTTGAGAACTTGTTGGTGATGAAGAAAACCGCCGACAAGCTGTTCGGCGATGCCTATGAATGGTCCGTACTGGCGGCTGGCGCGCAACAAATGCGACTGGCGGCGGTGGCGGCGCAGATGGGCGGGCATGTGCGCGTCGGGCTGGAGGATTCGCTGTTCATCGCGCGCGGCAAGCTCGCCAAGTCCAACGCCGAGCAGGTCGAGAAAATCCGCGGCATACTTGAAACCCAAGGCAACCAGATCGCCACCCCGGATGAGGCGCGCGCGATCCTTGGGCTTAAGGGCAAAGCCGCGACCAGTATCGGAGCCGCTCTATGAGCCAGATCGTCAAGCGCGCAGGCGACACGCCCGCGCTTACCAGCATGACGCCTTTCCCGAAACCCGTGATCCGCCCCGGCGAGCCGATCCGTTTTGCTTACGAGGTCATCGCAGAGCCCGGCCCCGGCCAGTCGAAACGCGGGGTGATTATCAGCCCGCGGCCCGACTATAGCTCATGGGACGTGCAGTGCGATGAGGGGACGGGGATGGGCGGCGAGGATGCTGCACCCTCTCCGCTGGGGTATCTGATTATGGGTGTCGCGTTCTGCTTGTTGACCCATGTTCAGGAGTATCTGCGCAAGATTGATGAGGCCGGTAAGCCGCTGCAAATCGACCGCCTCAAGGTCGAGCTTCGCGCGCAATATGCGACCCTGCGGGCGGAACCGAATGAAGGACAGCAGGGGCAAGGGGCCTGCGATGCCTACACCGCCCATGTGATCATCGACAGCCCAGAGCCGGAGGCGACGCTGCATGAATTGGTCGCCATCTGTCGCGATGCCTGCATGGCGATTGCAACGGTGGCCGAGGCAGTGCCGACCAAAACACGGGTCTTTGTGAATGGAACAGAAAACGGGGTGGTGGTCTGAATGAAACTTGTCACGCTTGCAAATGGCACCCGCGATGGGCGGCTGCATGTGGTCAGCCGGGATGGGACGCGGGTGCTGCCTTCGGAACAGGCCCAGACATTGCAACAGGCGATGGAGGATTGGGATGGGGTGCACCCTGCCCTTGAGGCGCTCGCCGAGAAGGTCGACAGCGAAGGGCAACCTTTTGATGCCGCGCAGGCCCTCGCCCCCTTCCCGCGCGCTGTACAATGGCTTGACGGGTCCGCGTTTGAAACGCACGCCCTGTTGTTGCAGCAGGCTTGGGGGATGCCGGTGACGGGACTGCCGGAGCGGCCTTTGATGTATCAGGGGATATCGGATCGGTTCCTCGCGCCCGGCGAGGAGGCCCGCTTCCCCTCTGCCGAGGATGGGATTGATTTCGAGGGTGAATTTGGCGTGATCCTTGGTGACGTGCCGATGGGCACCAAAGCCGAAGACGCGCTGCAATATGTGCGTCTGATTGTGCTGATCAACGATTGGAGCCTGCGCGCTCTTGGTCCGATTGAGATGGCCACGGGCTTCGGCTGGCTGCAATGCAAGCCCGCCTGTTCGGTTGCTCCTTTCGCGCTCACGCCAGATGAATTGGGAAGCGCATGGCGCGACGGGCGGGTCTGTCTGCCTTTGGATATCCATCGCGGGGAAGAGCGGTTTGGCGCGGCGAATGGAAATGAGATGGCGTTTGGTTTCCATGACCTGATCGCCCATGCCGCCTATTCACGCGACTTGCCAGCAGGCACGATCCTTGGGTCCGGCACCGTGGCGAATAAGAACTACGCTGAGGTCGGCTCCAGCTGCATTGCCGAACGGCGGGCGATTGAGTTGATCGACAGCGGGCACAGCACCACACCGTTTTTGACCGATGGAGAGGTTGTCTC
>CAZPXE010000088.1:0-10611 GCA_964590545.1 uncultured Rhodobacterales bacterium
CGCCCTGTTTGCCAAGACGCGCGGTTTCCCAAGTCATACCCCCGTCTTTGGACACATCAACACGGGTGATTTTACCGTGCCCGGACCACGCAAGCCCGGAAATCACCATCGGTCCCGGTCCATGTGCAATCGGCGATTGCGGACTGGGCGAGGTGATGACCGATTTGGCATCCATCACCCATGTCCATTTGCGAGCAACGCCGTTTTCCAAGACGTCCGTATATTTGGACGTTTCTTCGCGGCTTTCCACGGGACCGTCCATGATTTCAATCCGGCGGAGCCACTTGACCCACATGTTGCCTTCCCAACCGGGGACAACCAGACGAACAGGGTAACCATGTTCCTTGCGCAAGGCTTCGCCATTGGCTTTGAACGCGACGATACAATCGTCAAGCGCCTTTTCCATCGGGATCGAGCGCCCGTTCGACGAGGCATCGGCACCTTCGACATAGACCCATTTGTCAGACAGATCACCGGCCGCGTCGAGCCCGGCTTCGGCCAAGAGCGTGCGCAGCGGCACGCCAGTATATTCCATATTGTGAATCATGCCGTGGGTGAACTGAACACCGTTGAGCTGCGCACCAGCCCATTCCATGCCCGTATTGGCCGCACATTCGCAGAAATATACGTGGTTTTCGCGCGGGAAACGTTCCAGATCTTCGTAGGTGAATACCAGAGGTTTATCCACCAAACCGTTGATCATAAGGCGAAAATCGCCCTTCTTCATATCAATCGCACCAGAGTGATGGCGTTCAAACGCGCAACCTTGCGGCGTAATGGTCCCATCAAGCGCGTGGATCGGCGTGAAGTTGATTGAACTGATTGGATCGGCTGTCAACCAAGGCACGTTGCGCCGGACAACGTCAGCTTCGTGTTCAATCGGCAAGCCATAGGGCGTTTCATCGACGCCTTCGCCGGTGTAACTGGCCCAGTCTTGCAATTCCGTAATCAGCGGATCGGCACCATTGGCATGAGCTGCACCCGCTGCGACCGTGCCTGCAACAGTTGCGGCAGAACCGCTCAAAAATGCACGCCGTGACGTGCCCGGTTTTTGTTTGTCTTCACTCATATCCCAGTAACCTCAACCGAATTGTTGGGGGCAACCGTGATGGTGCCCTGTTTGCGAATGTGTTCTTCGACCACGTCCCAAATGGGGGGGCCGTCCGTATTTTCATTGACGCTGGCCCAGCCTGCGACCATGTAGCCGCGGCTTGCGTCAATCTGCTCGCCCGTGGCCAGCAGCGTCATATTTGAAATGCGCGCGCCTTGGGGTTTGGACACGTCGATGCTGTAGCCAAGCCCGCCAGTGCGCACCATGTCGCCACCCTGCTGATAATAAGGATCAGGATTAAAGATATTGTCAGCAACATCTTCCAAAATGACCTTAAGAAGTTCACCGGTCATTTCGGTGCGGTAAGCGTTTGGATAGGTCATCGCCGTGACGCCGAACAAATCTTCGCGGGTGATGTCTTGGCCCGGTACGATCGATGGCCCCCAACGCACACCGGGGCTAAGGGCGATTTCGGCATCCCGTTCAGACAATAGGGCATCACAAATCACATCGTCCCAAGTGCCATTGAAATTGCCGCGCCGATAAAGCGTGCTGTCGGTTTGACCGATCACTTCGGACAACTCGGCAGCATAAGGGGCGCGTTCGGCTTCGATCAGGCTGGCCATTTCAGCATCAGGCGCGATCACATCTGCGAAAACAGGGATCAGTTTGTGTTTGAAGCCCATCATGCGCCCGTCGCGGATATCAAGATCGAGGCGGCTGACAAATTTGCCGTTTGACCCAGACGGGATGATGATGGTTTCACCCGCAAGCACTGGTTCGGGAAGCGCGTCGTGGGTGTGGCCAGACAAAATCACGTCGATGCCGCTGACAACAGTGGCCATCTTTTTGTCCACGTCAAACCCGTTGTGAGACAGGACCACAACGCATTCCGCGCCAAGTCCCCGCACCTCATCGACCATCGCTTGCATGTTTTCGTCGCGAATTCCGAAGCTGTATTCGGGGAACATCCAGCCGGGGTTGGCGATTGGCATATAGGGAAATGCCTGACCGATGACGGCCACTTTAACGCCGCCGCGTTCGAATATTTCATAGGGTTTGAACAATTCTGATGGTTCGTCCCATTCCGCATCAAATACGTTTTGACCAAGGGCGGCGAAGGGAAGGTTTTCAACAATCTCGTTCACCCGCTCTGAGCCCAAGGTGAACTCCCAGTGGAACGTCATCGCGTCGGGCTTTAGCAAATTCATGGCGTTGACCATGTCTTGGCCTTGGGTCTTGAGACAGGTGTAAGAGCCGTGCCACGTATCCCCGCCATCCAAAAGCAGCGCGTCTGGGCGCGCCGCGCGGATTGATTTGATAACCGTCGCCATGCGGTCGAGGCCACCGATACGACCGTATCCAGCGGCGAGGGCTGCAAAATCCCCGGAAGACAGGGCATAATGGCTGGGGCTGCCGTCTTCGATGCCGTAAAACGCACGAAAATCAGCGCCGGTAATATGAGGCACAGCACCTTTATTGCCACCGACACCGATGTTGACGGACGGCTCACGGAAATGCACGGGCTTGAGCTGGCCATGGATATCGGTGACGTGGATGAGCGTGACATTCCCGAAGGTGTCAAAATCCAGAAGTTGATCTTGGCTAAGGGTTTGCTGCGCGGCCAAACGCGCCCAGTTGCCAAAACCCGAACCACCGACAATTGCGGAAGCCGCCATGCCAACTTGTAAAAAATCTCGACGTGAGATCATGCCTGTCGCCCCATATCATATGCGCATGTTAGAATGTGATTGGTTACGAAAAAGCCCATAAGCATCAACTACTTACGGGCTTTCTCTTAAGTTGTTATTGACGAACCGCAGGTGTTTCGATCGAAAGACCATTTGCGCGAGACGCAACATAAAGCTCTAGGGCGCGGAACACGTCGGACCCTTCTGGGAAGGTCGCGGCACGGGTGTCACGAATACAGCCGCGGAAGCGGTTATGACGCGAGATCAGTTTGGCTTGTTTCAAGCGGTAAACCGGAAACCCGTTGATTTGGCCTTGGCTCAGGTGATCGGCACGGATCATGTTGCCGTAGTTATCCTCGTGACAGTTTGCACAGGATAGTTCCAACTGACCATAACGGGTGTAGTACACCTCTTTGCCCTGCTCCCAAAATGGGGTCGCATCGCCATCAATCGCAACATTCATCGGCATGCCGCGCGATTGAAGACCAATCAAGGCCACCAAAGCTTGCATGTCTGCACCGGACCATTTCAAAGGCTCGGCACCCATGTATTTGGCGCGCTGTTCGTTGATGATGTCTTCCATCACAACAACTTTGCCATCCACGACTTTGGGCATCTGGGCATGCAATCCGGCGAATTCTTCCGGTCCACCTTCGTGGCAGGATGCACAAGATTTGCCTTCGGTGCCATCAACGGCGTTGAACAAATCCATGCCCTGATCAACAAAGATCATGCCCGGATTGTCAAAGTCGTCGATTTGCAAAGCTTGGGTTTCATCTGTGCGGAAGCGCCAGCCTGAATAAATCGTATCGAGATTTTCAAGATGCGCTGGCGCCGCAGTTTCCGTCACCATCTGCAATTCGTCGTTGACGATAAGATTATCGGTATCCGCCTCGCCAAAAGCGATCGTTGAGGACGCACAAACGCCCACAAAAGCAACCACGGCTGTCAGTTTTTTTGTAATCCGCACAGCATTTCTCCCTTTAAGTTCAGATTGATCAGCTGACCGCGATTGATTTCGCAGCTTCGTAAACGGATCCATCATCGTCATACCATGTGAATTTGAACTCACCCGCTTCTGGAACGACGGAATCGAACTGGAAGTAAGGGTTTGTTGAAATCGCAGGCTCTAGCGTTACGTCGACCACGTTTTGACCGTTAAATTCCGCGGTAAAACGGTTGATGATCGAGCGCGGAATGATGTTGCCGTCGCCATCTTTGCGCTGACCGCTTTCCATTTTGTGGCTGATCAGCGTTTTGATGGTGATCGTGTCACCCGCCGCTGCTGACTTCGGGACTTTGACCCGGGGCTTTACACCAGATGCCATTGTATTGTTCTCCTAATCTGTTCCGGATCAGCCGCCGCAGCCGCCGATAGTCACTTTCACTTCTGCCTTCGCCATTTGGAACGAGCCGTCTTCCATCTTGGCGATGGCGACCACGTTCTGTGTCTTGGCAAGGCGGATACGTGTCGATGCGCTGCGCGATGCGCTGAGCGGGCCGAACTTGAACGTCGCCACGTTTGGCACCGGGTTGCCGTCGGCAAACAGGGTGACTTCCGCAGCCCCGGGCGCGTCCACACCGATTGGCACTGTATTGCCGTTTTCAGCAATTTCTGGCGCAGTCAGCGTAATGGCGCCAGAGCCCATTTCTGCACCACCCGTCAGGGCGGCAACCGCGTCATCTGTCAGGCTCGCAAAGGCCGGAAGACCTGCAAGGCTCGCGAATGCAAGGCTACCAGAGCCAAGCGCGAGAAGGTTTCGCCGTGTAAGTTCCATTGAATTTCTCCGTATCTGGAAGCGAAAGAGCCGTTACTCTTCCTTGAGTGTCACGAGATAAGCGACCACGTCTTCGATCTGTTGCGCGGTCAGCAGGGGCTGCACTTCCCCATCGGGATGTGCCTTGCCGGTATAGGCATCCCCAAGGCGCGTAAATCCTTCGGTTTTGTAGAAGGACGGCATCAGGCTGCCCTCGAACATAACCTTGGCATTCGCAACAATGCCCCGCAGTTCAGCTTCGGACCAACGATCCGCAACGCCGTCCAGAGAGGGGCCGATCTCGCCTTGGAAAGGCAGGTGGCTCAGGGCTGTTACCTCATGGCACGCAATGCAGTTGCCTGCGCCCTTGTTCATGGTCTTAGCGCCCTCTTCGGCATTGCCGGGCTGCCCGGACAAGGACTGCGCGACTGCACCTTCGTCAAACACGACCTCGGTCGGCTTGATCGTGTCGGCTTGTGAGACTGTTGCTGCGAAGATGGCCGCAAGGCCGAGTGTCGTTGCGCGTTTCATACGCCCTCCCTGGGTCGATTCCGTACCTCGATTATTCTGCACACTACGGCACACATTCGCCGTAACGCAACAACAAATTCAAACACGTGAATTTTTCATTAATGTCGCAATGCTGCGTCGCGGCGAAATTTTCCTTCGCATTCGCAGCATGTGCTAGTTCGACTGTTCTGCAAATTTGCGCGCGTGGTACTTCTGGAACGGCTCATCGCTGTCGTAGCCTTTCTCGATCACCCAAGTCAGCATGTTCAGCGTGGTCCAGCGCCCGAACGCTCCGGGCATCGTCGCAACGGCTTCTTGCAGGGCGGGTTTATCGCCAGAAACCTGCTCGGGAAAGAAATAGATCGATGGGGTGAACAGCGCCCCCCAACGTTTGACCATGTCCTTTTCCGGCAGCGTGGTTCCGTCGAAATCGGTCACTTCCACATCACCGAACATGTTGATTTGGATCACGAAGTAATTCTCGGTGATATAGTCGGCGATTTCCGGGATCACGAGCACCTCTTCATGCAGCTTCTTGCAGTAGATGCAGCCGCGCTGTTCGACCATGACCATCAGGCGCTTCCCTTCAGCGCTCGCCTCTTCGAGGTCTTCGCTCAGGTCCTTGAATGTATCGCGCATCCACGGCGTTTTATGCAGCCCGTCATCGCCGATTTCGGCGAGTGCGGTGACGGCGCAGAACACCATTGCAAAGGCTGTCAAAATCAAGCGGGTCATATGGAGTCCTTTCTGAAATCTGGTTTAACCAATGGTGCTGAACCACGGGATATTCTCCAGCATCCACTGGGCGATGATGTTGATGGAATTGGTGGCGATCAGCAGGCCGAACACGATCAGAAGCGCGCCCATCAGCTTTTCGATCAGCCCCAGATGGCGGCGGAACCGGGCCATGAAGCGCATGAACGGGCCGATGAATAGCGCCGCCGCGATGAAGGGCAGTGTCATGCCCAGCCCATAGCTAAACAGCAGCCCGGCCCCCTGCCCGGCTGTTTCCTGCCCCGCCGCGGTGAACAGGATTGCAGCCAGCACCGGACCCACGCATGGCGTCCAGCCGAAGGCGAAGGCAAGGCCAATGACGAACGCGCCGAGATAGCCAACCGACGAACTGCCCGCCGTATCTGCGCGCAACTGCCGATAAAGGATGCCAATCCGCACCACGCCCAGAAAATGCAGCCCCATCGCGATGATGATCGCCGCCGCGACCCAGCGCAGCACGTCGAAATATTCGCGCACCATTGAACCGAACACCGTCGCCGTTGCCCCCAGCCCGACGAACACCGTGATCACGCCCAGCGCGAAACAACAGGCCGCCAGCACCGCGCGCAGGCGCACAGAGCGGTCAATCTCTGCCTCGGCAGTGATTTGGTTCATCCCCACCCCGGCAAGGTAGGACAGATAAAACGGGACAATCGGCAGGATGCAGGGAGACAGAAAACTCAGCAGCCCCGCCACCAAAGCGCCAAAAAATGTCACATCGAACATATTTTACACGCCTTTACCTTGATATATTCAAACATGTGATTATGAGTAGTAACACGACATACACACCCGTTGGCAAGGCTTTTGAAATGTTTAAACCGCTGGCACTGTCCCTAATGCTCTGCGCGCCCGTCGCGGCGGCTGCGGATCCTGTGCTGCTGATGGCGGAAGAAAACGGGTGTTTTTGGTGCGCGCGATGGAACAAAGAAATCGGCCATATCTACCCCAAAACCGCCGAAGGAATGACTGCGCCGTTACAGCGCTTTGACATTCACGGGCCGGAACCCGATGTCACCTTCGCACAGCCGGTTCATTTCACGCCGACCTTTATCCTTGTTAATGACGGGGCTGAGGTTGCACGGATCGAAGGCTATCCCGGTGAGGATTTCTTTTGGGGCCTGTTGGGCCAAATGTTTGAACGGGCCGACATAGCCCTGAAAGAGGCGAGCTAACCCATGACGTTGGATGCATCCCCCGAACCTGAGCAAATGACGCCGGACGAGACGCCCTCGCGCCTGCCCGTTTTCGACAAGAACATGTGCGCCGAGGATATGGAGCGCATGATGAAGAACGCCCAAGAGGCGTCGAACTTTCTGAAAGCGATCAGCCATGAAGGGCGCTTGATGATCCTGTGCCATCTGGCGTCGGGCGAGAAGTCGGTGACGGAGCTAGAGGAGTTGCTGACTGCGCGCCAAGCCGCCGTTTCCCAGCAACTGTCGCGCCTGCGGCTGGAAGGGCTGGTAAAGCCCCGCCGGGACGGCAAGGCGATCTACTACAGCTTGACAGATGATCGGCCCAAGCAAATCATGGAAGTGGTTTACGACTTGTTCTGCCGAACGGAGTAAGCCGCGCAGCACGTCGCCTGTGTTGCGCTATCAGGGAGGAAACTGCGCGTGCTGGATCTCGTTGGAGAAGCCAATGCTGCTGCGCTGATCGGATTGATCGGCGGGTTGATGCTTGGGCTGGCGGCACGGATCGGGCGGTTCTGCACTCTGGGCGCTATCGAAGACTATCTTTATGGAGATGATAGCCGCCGCCTGCGTATGTGGGCGGTTGCGATTGGCGTGGCGATCATCGGGACCCATCTGGCGATTGCCGCCGGTGCGATGGAGCTTGGCGCAACAGCCTATCTCGACCGTATCTGGAACCCGATTGGCACAATCATCGGTGGGCTGATGTTTGGCTATGGCATGGCGCTGAGCGGCAATTGCGGCTACGGCGCGCTGGCGCGGCTTGGGGGCGGCGATCTGCGCTCATTTGTGATTGTAATTGTGATGGGGCTTTCCGCTTACTTCGTTATGTCCGGCCCCCTCGCCCATGCGCGCATCTGGTTGGTTCCAGCGGATGTGGGCGCATCCACGCCGCAAGGGTTTTCACAACTGTTCCAAGGCTTCGGCATACCGCCCGCAACAACGGGCCTGATCTTTGGCGGCGCGCTTGTGATGTTGGCCCTCGCCAATGCCGAATTCCGCAATTCCCCTGACCATATCTTTTGGGGCGCGGTGGTCGGGCTGGCGGTCGTTTCTGGCTGGCTGGGCACCTATTGGATCGCCACGACCGGCTTTGAGGCAGAACCGGTTGAGACCCACTCCTTCGCTGCGCCCATCGGCGACACGATCTATTACTCTATGACCGCGTCGGGAAACACGCTCTCGTTCAGCGTCGGCTCTGTGCTGGGCGTGGTTTTTGGCGCGGCGCTTGGCAGCTATTCAAAAGGCCATTTCCGCTGGGAGGCTTGCGAGGACCCGCGCGAGTTGAAACGCCAGATTTTCGGCGCGGCCCTGATGGGTCCGGGCGCGATACTGGCTGTCGGATGTAGCGTTGGCCAAGGCATCTCGGCCTTCTCTGTTCTTGCTTTCAGCGCACCACTGGCCTTTGTCGCCATTTTCGCCGGGGCGGCGATTGGCCTGCGGCAACTGATTTCCGGCTTCGCCCCGGCCGAGTAGCTACGGCCTGATATGCGGCGCTACGGTCTGGGAACCTCGCTGGTTCGCGCCAATACATGCGGTCTCCAAAGAAGCGATGATCTCACCAAGTGGCGGCTGTGCGCCCGCGCGGGGTGAAACGCGTGCCTCGCAACCGGGCGCCATCTAGCCGCATTGGCAATAGGCTGCTATCGCTTTGGAAAACAAAGGCAACGGCACATGCAGTACCACCTGAACGGTTTTCGCAGCGGCGATCCCTCTCTCGCCCCTGCATATGAGAGCAGCCTTTCGGACAAGGTCGATGTTCTTATCGTCGGCTGCGGTCCTGCCGGGTTGACGTTGGCAACGCAACTGGCGCTCCTGGGCGATATCTCTGTGCGCATTTTGGAACGCAAGCCCGGCCCGCTGGAATTCGGCCAAGCGGATGGCATCGCCTGCCGCTCGGTTGAAATGTTCGAAGCGTTCGGCTTCGCAGACCGGGTGATCCGTGAAGGGTATCAGGTGAACGAAGTGACGTTCTGGCGTCCCGGCGCAGACGGCGGCGCCCTGTCGCGCGCGGATCGCATTCCAGACGTGGAAGACGACTTGTCCGAGATGCCGCACATTATTCTGAGCCAAGCGCGCATCCACGATTTCTACCTTGAAACCATGGCCAAATCCGCGCGCCGCCTTTCGCCGGACTACAACCGCGCGCTGATCGCTGTCACGCGCAACGACACCGTCGATCACCCGATTACCGCCACATTCGACTGCCTCGACACACAAGGCGAGACCGAAACCATCCACGCCAAGTACATCATCGGCTGCGACGGCGCGCGCAGCACGGTCCGCGCACAGATGGGCCTGTCCCTGAAAGGCGAAGCCGCGCGGCAGTTATGGGGCGTGATGGACGTGCTTTGCGGCACCGATTTCCCCGATATCCGGCTGAAATGTGCGATCCAATCCGCGGACGCAGGCAGCATCCTGATCATCCCGCGCGAGGGCGGTTACTTGGTCCGCCTTTATATCGAGCTCGACGCGCTGAACGAGGGTGAGCGGGCGGCGGATCGGGGCATCACCTGCGAACACCTCATCGCCAAGGCGCAGCAAATTCTCGCCCCCTATAGTTTTGATGTGGCCGAAGTTGCATGGTGGTCCGCCTATGAAATCGGCCAGCGCGTCTGCGATGCTTTCGACGATGTGACAGAGGTCGAGCGGGGCACCAAACACCCCCGTATCTTCATCGCCGGAGACGCCTGCCACACCCATAGCCCCAAAGCCGGGCAAGGGATGAATGTGTCCATGGCCGACGCTTTCAATCTGGGTTGGAAGCTGGCCGCTGTTCTGCGCGGCACCTCCCCACCCGCCCTGCTCAACACCTACTCCGCCGAGCGCCGCGCCAAGGCGCAGGAGCTGATCGATTTCGACCGCGACATGGCGCGGCTGTTCAGCAAGAAACCGGAAACACCCGACGAAGCGGCCCAATTCCAAGCCTATTTCAAGAAACATGGCCGCTACACCGCCGGGGTCGAAACGCGCTATGCCCCTTCGATGATCACCGCCGGAACCGAGCACCAAGCCTTGGCAAGCGGTTATCCCGTCGGGATGCGTTTTCACTCGGCCCCGGTGATCCGTCTGGCTGATGCAAAGCCCATGCAACTTGGCCACGCTTTCAAAGCCGATGGCCGCTGGCGCGTGCTGGTCTTCGCGCCAGAGGGCGAAACGCTGCATGATTTCTTCGAGAGCGTTTGGCGCCTTGTCGGCGTCATCACGCCGCCTGCCAAAGACACTGACGCCGTGATAGACATGCGCGCCGTTTATCCCAAGGTGCACCGGGACATGGACGTCAACGCCCTGCCCCCATCGCTGCGACCCCGCAAAGGGCGCTTTGGGCTGATCGACTACGAAAAAGTCTTCTGCGCCGATCCCGCCGATGACATTTACAAGAAACGCGGAATTGATCGCAGCAAGGGCGCGGCCCTGCTGATCCGCCCGGACCAGTATGTCAGCGCCGTTCTGCCCCTCACAGACTCAACGCTGTTGAGCGAGCATCTGACCCAGATTTTTGGAACTCAGGTTTTCGAGCGAGGCGGGTGATTTCAGGATGTTTCCTGTGACATGGCTTGCAGGCTTCCATGCTCATCGTAGAACTGGACCATAACGCCTATCTGCTGCAGCAGAGTGTTTTCCATAGATGCCTG
>CAZPXE010000089.1:0-1726 GCA_964590545.1 uncultured Rhodobacterales bacterium
ACTACGTCGATGGACCCAAGATCAGGATCACAGACAACGGCCCCGGATTTGAGGATTTCGGGTCCGCATTGACGCCATTCGCCACCACCAAATCGGATCAGAACAGCTTGGGGCTTGGGCTGGCAATCTCTGCACGCATCATGAGTAGATTTGACGGCTCTATAACGCTTAGTGAGGGTCCCTTGGGCGGTGCAAACGTCATGCTGAATTTCGATAGCCAAAAGAAGGAATAGAGATGGGTGACGTTCTTTTGGTCGATGACGACCGAGATGTGCTCGACGCTTTAGGGGATCGGTTGACGCTCGCGGGTCACCGGGTGACCGCCTGCGCGTCTTATATCGAAGCAATTGACCATCTAGCGGTTGGTTTTCCCGGCTGCGTTGTAACTGACATCCGAATGCCCGGGAAAACGGGCCATGATCTCATTGTCCGGGCCAATGCGATTGACCCTGAACTGCCTGTGATTGTTCTAACGGGATTTGCAGAGACCGAAACTGTCGTGACCGCAATGCAACGCGGTGCCCTCACTGTCTTAGAAAAACCATGTGCCATAGAGACGTTGATAAAAACCGTTGACGAGGCATTGGAAACGCGTCGCGCGACCCTCAAAACGCGAAAAACGCGGGCCCAAAAGGCGAGCGCTCCGAAAGGGAGGCCGCCAAAAGATCTCGCGCTTTCACCGCAACTGGTCGAGTATGAGGCTGAGCTCATTCGACGCGCACTTAAGCGCAACAATGGGGACAAGAATAGGACAGCACAGGAACTCGGAATCTCAAGAAGCCAACTCTATGCAAAGATAAAGACTGTCTGAACTGCACTATGAATGCCGCCGGGCCAAACTTTGGCAATGCCACCTTGGGCCCAAGCCGACCTTGGCAGTAGACACTGGATGCTGTGGCGCGGCCTGTCGAACCAGCCATTCGCGGCGACTGCAAAGAGGCCCTCTTGGTTGCCCGCAATAATCAGTAACCTGTTGTTTTCAGAATTTTGAACTTCTGTAGTGCGTTTGATCGAATGGTGGGTGCTATTGATCCGTAAGGCTAAAAGCCAGCAGGTTGAGGGGTCGGTTCCTTCAAAGATCACCATGTTTAGAATGCCGGCGCGACGCGGACATACGCGAAGCGATTTAAATTGCTTGTATATTCTCCCTTGTCCCGGCGCCTCTGAAACGCTGTGTTAATATCCCTTCGCCTAAAGACTGCCTCGTGGGTAACTCTTGAGGTGGAATTATGGGTACCGAAACAGCCAAACAGGACGGCGCAGTCGCAACAGCAGCAGACGCCTCCGATTTTCAGTGCATTATCAAGGCGCTGAACCGTGTACAGGCAGTGATCGAGTTTGAGCTGGACGGCACAATCATCACCGCGAATGAGAATTTTCTAAAGACCGTTGGGTATTCGCTGGCTGAGATTAAAGGCCAGCATCACCGCATGTTCTGTGATGCGGATTACGCAACCAGCGATGAATACAAAGACTTCTGGATGCAGCTTGCCATGGGTCAGTTCACCGCCGGTGAATATAAGCGCATCGGTAAAGACGGGTCCGAGATTTGGATCAACGCATCCTACAATCCTGTGATGGGGCCGGATGGCAAACCTTATAAGGTTGTGAAGTTTGCCACGGATATCACCGCAGAAACCAAGCGTCACGCTGAACAAGACGGTAAGTTCAACGCGATTAGCCGCGCGCAGGCGGTGATTGAATTTGAACTGGATGGCACTGTCAT
>CAZPXE010000089.1:1826-10547 GCA_964590545.1 uncultured Rhodobacterales bacterium
TCGCCGAGCAAGCGGGCAAGGTTGACGCGATTAGCCGCGCGCAGGCGGTGATTGAATTTGAACTGGATGGCACTGTCATCACTGCGAACGACAATTTTTGCGCCGCGACGGGCTACTCGCTGGATGAAATCAAGGGTCAGCATCACCGCATGTTCTGCCCTGAAGCCTACGCCAACTCGCCGGAATACAAGAAACTCTGGGGCGATCTGGCGCAAGGTGATTTTTCAGCAGGCATTTACAAGCGGGTGACAAAAGACGGGTCTGATCTGTGGATCCGTGCGTCGTACAACCCGATTTTTGATGGTGACGGCAACCCGTTCAAGGTTGTGAAGTTCGCCAATGATATCACCGCTGACCGGATCAAGGTCGCCGAGCAAGCGGGCAAGGTTGACGCGATTAGCCGCGCGCAGGCGGTGATTGAGTTCGAAATTGATGGCACTATTCTGACGGCGAATGAGAACTTCCTAGCAGTGACCGGGTATTCGGAGGACGAGATCCTCGGCAAACATCACAGTATGTTCTGCGATCCGGCGTTCGCAGCTTCTGATGAATACAAGAAGATGTGGGCCAAGCTGGCCCAAGGGGAATTTACGGCGGGTCTGTTTCAACGCGTTGGCAAGGATGGGTCTGATCTGTGGATCCGGGCTTCTTACAACCCCATCCTCGATTCCGAGGGCAAACCGTTCAAAGTTGTTAAATTTGCTACCGACATCACGGAGCAGAAGAAAAAAGACATTGAGAACCTTCGGAAATCCACAGCCTTCCGCGAAACTTCTGTCGCGATGATGATGGTGGATCTTGATCTCGTCGTGACAGACATGAATGCCGCGACAGAAAAGCTGTTGGAAAGCTGCACAAGCGTATTCCGGGAAGTCTGGCCGGACTTTGATGCGCATAATATGATCGGGCAATGCATCGACAAGTTCCACAAGAATCCGGCGCATCAGCGCAAGCTTCTCGCGGACCCGTCGAACCTGCCCTATGACACCGATATCACGGTGGGCGATCTGAAAATCCACTTGCAAGTCGGTGCGATTTTTGACGAGGCAGGCGACTACGTAGGCTCGATGCTCGAATGGAGCGATGTGACCGAAGCGCGTGTGAATTCGGGCGTTTTGACCGCACTCGACAAGGCGCAAGCAACAATTGAGTTTCACGCAGATGGCACAATCATCAAGGCGAACGATGCGTTCCTGGGCGCAACGGGGTATCAGTTGAGTGAAATCGCGGGCAAGCATCATGCGATGTTTGTTGGCGGCGATTATGCAGCGTCGGCTGAATACCTGGACTTCTGGAAAGAGCTTGCCAAGGGCGAACCCAAAGTTGGCCGGTTCCAGCGCTTCCGCAAAGATGGGTCCGAGTTGTGGATCCAAGCCACCTACAACCCAATCGTTGATGGCAATGGCGACGTCTTCAAGGTTGTGAAATTCGCGACCGATATCAACACGCAAGTTGAGGTCGAAAAGATTGTTGGTGGCATCTCGTCGGAATTCGTCGAGAAATCCATGAACATTTCTGAACAGGCAGAGAAGGTTGCCGAAGGCGCGCAAACACTGGGCTGCACAACTGAGGAAATCAGCGCTTCGATCGAAGAACTGAGCGCTTCCATCGACTCGATTGCACAAAATGGGCGGCACTCGGACGAGATTGCGCAGCGCACCAAGACAGAGGCTGATATTGGGGCCAAGGCGATTGAGCGGTCGATTGAATCGATGGATTTGATCAATTCCTCCTCGGAAGAGATCAATGAGATTGTCAAAGTTATCAGTGAAATTGCCGGTCAAACCAACATGCTGGCCTTCAATGCCGCCATTGAAGCGGCAAGGGCTGGTGAGCACGGCCTTGGCTTCTCGGTCGTGGCGGATGAGGTGCGAAAGCTCGCGGAACGGTCTTCACAAGCCACTAAGGAGATCGGAAAACTGATCAACGAAACGGTCAAGCGTGTGTCGCAAGGCAGTGAAGTTTCCCGCGAAGCTGGCGCAGCGTTTACCAAAATCCTGAGCGGTATCAGCGAGACGACGGAGTCAATTTCGCAAATCGCGGTCGCCGCGAATGAGCAGCAGACTGCGGCGCGCGATGTTGCTGAAGCGGTGCAAAGCATTGTCGAGGCTTCCGAGGAAGCGGTTGTTGCCTCTGACAATATCGCATCGGCCACGACGGACCTGAACAAAGGAGCTCAGAACCTGAAATCCGAAGTCGCCAAACTGGGCGGGTAACTGAATTAGGGACTGGAGACCATTATGTCTGAGCTTGAATCAAAAACAGAACTGAACGACCTGAATTTCTCGAAACTGCGGGCGATCATCCATAAGAATACTGGGATCACCATTGGCGAAAGCCGGAAAACCATGCTGGTTGGTCGGCTTCGCTCGCGGCTTCGGGAAACCAATGAGCCAAGCTTTAAGGCCTATATCAACCGGGTCGAAACCGATCCCGAAGAGTTGCAGCAACTTATCAACCGGGTGACGACCAACAAGACTTATTTCTATCGCACGCCGCGGGTCTGGGAACATTTCAGCGACACGGCAACAGAAGCCTTCTTGTTGAAAAAATCCAAGCGCCCGATGCGTATCTGGTCGGGTGCGGCCTCAACTGGCGCAGAAGCGCACACAATTGGTGTTCTTCTCGAAGATGTACGCAAGCGGCAACAAGGGTTCGACTATTCGATTCTTGGAACGGATGTGTCGTCGCGCGTCTTGGAAGTCGCGGAGGTTGGCGAGTATCCTGATGCAACAATTGGCGAGTTGAAAAAGCACAAGCCGGCCCTTTTTCAGAGCTATGTAACTGAAGTCGGTGAGGATACGTTTGCTGTCGACAAGGGTGTTCGCTCGCGCATTAAATTTAAAAAGCACAACCTGCAAAAGCGGTTGATTCAGCCCAGCAAATTCGATGTGATCTTTCTGCGCAACGTCCTGATTTACTTTACCCCGGAAGATCAAGAAGCGATCCTTGCGCATGTGCACCACGCGCTTGCGCCGGATGGGTATCTGTATATCGGCGAAAGCGAGAGCTTGAAGCGTCTAAACACCGATTTCGACATGGTGGCACCGATGGTGTATCAGTCGAAGCTCGGGCAGGTTGAGCGTCCGGCATGACCGATATCGAAGACCTTCCAGTTCAGATCGGCCAAGTCAAGATTGGCAGAGCTGGGCAAAGCTTAAACGCCATTTTGGGATCCTGTATCGGGCTTGGGTTTTTGCTGCCGAGCGAAGGAGTGTACGGGTTGGCCCATGCGCTGCTTGCAAATTCAGACGGCAAGACCTCAGCCGGGGGCGGTCGCCATGTCGATGAGGCTATCCGTACGCTGAAAAAAGAGATGGGTATCACGGAGCTGAACCGGCGCAAATTGCGCGTTTTTCTTGCGGGCGGCGCCAATATGACCATGCCGAAAGGCACAGACCCAAAACGGCTAGTCGGCGCGGCCAATGCAGAATTTGCCAAAAAGGCAGTGCGCGCGGCTGGATTGCGTCTGAGCCACGAAGATATGGGCGGCGAATGCGGGCGGCGTGTCACTGTTGATTGCAACACGGGCGAATTCACGATCAACAAAATCCCTCGTCTAGGAGATTAACGATGTCGCTGGAGCAGGTAGAGCAGGATCTGACAGCAGCAGAAGCGGCCATAACCCCTCAGATCGATGAAGATATGTTAGCCGAAAGCCGTGATGCGCCGGAGGCAACGGCGCCGGACGTCTCAGGTATCCAACAGGATTCCTTGCGCCATGTCCGAGCGATCTATGGGTCTTTCTGGATCGATCAGTCTGAATTCGCGATTCCGGTCGACGCTATTCAGGAAGTTGTCAACGAGCCGGACGAATACGCGTCTGTCCCTCTCGCGCCGCACCATATGGCAGGATTGTTTCACCTTCGCGGTATGATTATCCCGGTGATCGACCTGCGCCTCTTGCTGGGCTTTCCGGAGATAGACCCATCGGTGCAACGAAAAATCGCGATTGTTGAGCAGGGCGATCTCAATCTAGGTCTGCTCTTCGATGACACGGGTGGTGTCGTGAACGGCGAAGGCGCTTCGATTGTGGATTTCGAAGCCAATGAGGCGGGTATCAAAGATGTCGTCATTGCTGGCATGCTGAAAATGAATCAGGGCGAACGGATGCTGCAAATCCTGAACCCTTATGAGCTTTTGAAAATTGAGCGCATGCCGCGCGTATCCAAGAAAAACGCAGATAGTGAAACCAATTCAGCGCTTGGGCAACGCTTGAGCTGCATCTCGTTTCAAGTGGGCCACACCCACTGCGCGATTGATTTGCGCCATGTGCAGGAAATCATGGATGTTCCTGAGATACAGCAATCCCCGTTAGCTTTCGATCACATTCTGGGAAACATCAACTTACGCGGTCATACTATTCCCGTGATCGACTTTCGTGCGATCATGGGCGATGCGCCGATTGGCGGAAAGATTAGTCAAGAGCATTTGCGGAAGCGCAAATTGCTCATTCTCGCGCTGGAAGAAGGGCAGATTGCGCTGCTGGTCTATTCAATCGACAGCATCCTACCATTCTTCGAAAGCGAGCTGTTGCCCTTCGCCAAGGTCGCCTTGTTGCGGCATGATGTTATTCTCGGCTGTTTGGTAAAACCGCCGAAAGAGATCGTCATTTTACTGGATCACGTCGCGCTCAAGCGCGACCCAAAGCTTACGGCGGCTGCCCAAGCCTGTCGTGAGATTTTCCCGCCCGACCTCAACAAGAAAGGCAGCGAAGAAGAACAAGACACGAATTCGACCCGACGCACGTACATTGTTTTTTCGGTCGAAAAACGGTTTGCACTGAATATCGAGTATGTATGCGAGGTTATTAACCGCCCAGAAGAATTGCTGCAGCCGCCTTTCGCGCTGGATTTCGTGGACGGTATTCTGAACCTGCGTGGTGAATTAATCACGTTGATCAACCCAAGGCATTTGTACGATTTGCCGGCTTCGGAGCACTCCGGGAAAAAAGTACTTATTTTTCAGAAAGATGGCCAGAAGCACGGAATGGTCGTCGACACTGTGGATGAAATCGTTCCCTCAACAGACGGGCATATTATGGATGTTCCTGAGCTGGGCAAACAGGGCGTTTCGCGGATCGTTTCGCAGGACGTCATGGGCTGTCTGAATGCGGCCTCAGGAAATTCAGAGACGGATCCGGTGATGATCTTGAACGTGGATTCGCTCATTGCGCGTTGCGGAGACGCCAAGCCGAGCGTCAGTGACTGACTAGAGCGTCCCGCCTTTCGCCTGAATCAGAAAGTGATGCCGATATCCCGAGAGCGCCGAAGGCGTGACAGGGTATCGGTGTTTCAAGTTTAAGGCGGGGCGCTTTAATATTGCCGGATTGAAACCCAAGCGGAATGTCGATCACGCAGAGTTCAAGAGCCGCCAAATGCCCTTACTAGCAACCTCAAGAAAAACAAATGCACCGCGATGATCAGAAAGCTGAGCAGGATACACCCCAGTTTTTGCAGAGCATTGTCTTGCCAGGAGTCGAATAAGGCGAATTCAAAAATTGACGCAAAAAACTCGCCGTAAATGACTTCAAAGACGTACCGAAACCCATCGCCTATGGCCTCAAACACGGAGTCTAAATTTCTGAAGACGTAGACGAGCAGTTCCACCAACGGACCTAAAATTGACGCGTTCATCACATCCAACTCGGCTTGTTCAAATGCGAGCAAGATACCATGTTTTGGCCAAATCTCGAAGATTATCCGTCAGCGGGTCATGAACCAGCGGCCATTTCAGCCACATGAGAGACAGCAAGCCGGCCCCCTACCCGTGATCCTTCATCAGCCGCGCCTTTTGGCGGTTCCAGTCGCGCTTGGCGCTGGTTTCGCGCTTGTCATGCAGCTTTTTACCCTTGGCGATGCCGATTTTCAGCTTCGCGCGGCCCCGGTGATTGAAATACAGCACCAGCGGCACCAGCGTCATGCCCTTGCGCTGGGTCGCGTTCCACAGGTTCGAGAGTTCCTTGCGCGAGACCAGCAGCTTGCGCCGCCGCCGCTCTTCATGGGTGAAGGTTTTGGCCTGCTCATAGGGCGCGATATAGCTGTTGACGAGCCACAGCTCGCCCTCGTCCACCGTGGCATAGCTTTCGGCGACGTTGGCGCCGCCCGCGCGCAGGGATTTGACCTCGGACCCTTCCAGCACCACGCCGCACTCAATATCCTCTTCGATCGCGTAATCGAAGCGGGCGCGGCGGTTTTCGGCGACCACCTTGTAGTTGGGATCTGATTTCGGTTTGGCCATGGAGAGCGGAGATAGGCGGTGCCTTGCCGGGTTGCAAGTCTGCGGGGCTTGTCTGGCGCGGCAAGGCGGGTCAGGATGCAGAAAAACAACCGCAATGCGGGAGAGCAGTATGGTATCGACGCGACCAATGACACGGCGCAGTTTCATCGCCGGGGCCGCCGCCCTTGGGCTGGCGGGATGTTCGCCAACAGCGCAGGTGGGCAGCACGCGGGCGGCAAATGCGTGGCCGACCCAGCCCAATCCGGGGTTCACGGCGTGGATGTCCGGCTTTCGGGGCCGCGCACGGGCCGCGGGCATCAACGACGCCACGCTGGCGCGGACTTTTGGCGGGATCGGCTTTATTCCCAAGGTGGTTGAGCGGGATCGCAACCAGACCGAATTCAAACGCTCGCTTCAGGATTATATGGCGATTGCCGCCTCGGACGAACGTGTCGCGACGGGCAAGGCCAAGTTGCGCCAGTTCGGTGCGACGCTGAACGCGATTGAGGCGCGTTACGGCGTTCCCGCCAATGTAATCTGCGCGATTTGGGGGTTGGAAAGCCGGTTCGGTGAGCGGCGCGGTGATGTGCCGGTGCTCTCGGCGCTGGCCACGCTGGCCTATGACGGGCGGCGCGGGGCGTTCTTTGAAAAGCAACTGATCGCGGCGCTGCGGATCATCCAGACCGGGGATACCACACCCGGCAACATGGTCGGAAGCTGGGCCGGGGCGATGGGGCATACGCAGTTCATTCCCACGTCTTATCAAGCCTTTGCGGTGGATTTCACCGGCGATGGGCGGCGCGACATCTGGTCGGATGACCCCACCGATGCTCTGGCCTCGGCAGCGGCGTATCTAAGCAAAAACGGTTGGCGCAAGGGCCAGCTTTGGGGGATGGAAGTGCGCCTGCCCGAGGGGTTCACCGGCCCGTTCGGGCGCGCCACCACCCGCGCGACAAGCGCCTGGAGCGATGCTGGCGTGCGCACGATGCGCGGCACCCGAATTCCCGACAACGGGCCGGGCAGCATCATCACACCTGCCGGGCGCAGCGGCCCCGCCTTCATCGTGTTCCGCAATTTCCGCACGATCCTGACCTATAACAACGCCGAAAGTTACGCGCTGGGCATCGGCCATCTGAGCGATCGGATCATCGGTGGCCCACCCATTCAAGGCCGCTTCCCGCCCGATGAGTTTGGATTTTCCTTGCAAGATCGCAAAGACTTGCAGGCCGGGCTGAACCGCGCGGGCTTTGATGCGGGCACCCCTGACGGGGTGTTCGGATCGAAGACAGAGGCCGCCATTCGCGCCTATCAGGCCGCGCGCGCTCTTCCCGTCACCGGCAAGCCGTCACGCGCACTTTTGGATGCTTTGCGCTAAGTCATTCACCCTTTTGAAACCTTGTCCAGGGTAGAGCAGGCGCATGTCTTTTTCAGGATCGCGATGCGGCTACTGAGTGTTCTTCTGCTTGCCCTTGTCGGGCTGATAACCGCCTGCACGGAACCTGTGCCGGGTGGTGCGCAGGGGCCTGCGCGCATTCTGGCGATGGGCGATTCGATGATGGCTTGGAACTCTGCTTCTGGCCAATCCGTATCGCACGCGCTTGAAAAGGAACTGGATGAGCCGGTGATTGACCGCTCCGTTCCCGGCGCGCGGGTGATCTATGGCTTGCCTGTATCGGGCGCGCTGGGATTGAACATTTCCAAGCAATTTGCGCCCGGTAACTGGGATTGGGTCGTGATGAATGGCGGCGGGAATGACCTGTGGCTCGGCTGCGGCTGCGACGGGTGCGAAACGCGGCTGACCCGGATGATCAGTGCTGATGGGCACAGCGGGTTGATCCCTCAGGCGGTCGGCACTGCGCGCAGATCCGGTGCAAAGGTGATTTATGTCGGGTATCTGCATACGCCGGGACAGAATTCTGCGGTCGATCATTGCGCGGCGGCTGTGGCTCAACTTGAGGCGCGGCTGACAGCGATGGCGCGGCGCGATCCGGGGGTCACTTTCTTGGCAGTCAAGGATGTGGTGCCGTTTGGGGACTTGAGTTTTCATGCCTCAGATCGGATTCATCCATCCCCCAAGGGCAGCGCAGCGATCGGGGCGCGGATTGCGGCAGTGATTAGGGGCGATCCGGGTTAAGGGCGGCCAATTTAGTCTGGGTCTTATAGCGTCATTGTTGGCCCAGCGCTGTGGTGGGTCACACCGGGTGATGCGGAGCTAAGGCGAAACCAACAAAGCTGGTGCCGAACTCGCGTCAATCGCCGAGCTTGGCGTGAACCTCATCCAGATCAATCTCGCCCACAGGCATCTTGTTGGCCGGGTTGTCGAAATCGTATTTGAACAGATCAAAGTCCCGTTTGTAGATTTCGCGGACGAGATGCATGGACAGATCGTCGAAGTAATCCTCGACCGGGTGGGCGCGCTTCGGCCCATGTCCTTCGCTTTCATTGAAGCGGGGGATGGCATGAATATCAACAGCTTGCGGGGTCTGCACCGCGCCGAGCACA
>CAZPXE010000090.1:0-10403 GCA_964590545.1 uncultured Rhodobacterales bacterium
TGGTTTGGGGCAAGTGGCATTCAACTCGGACCACCCGCCCCGGGCTTGACCCGGGGCCTCTTAGTTTATCTTGGCATCCCGGGTCATCGAGGTCCCGGGTCAAGCCCGGGACGGCTTCCGCATTTTGGTTGGAGGCGGTCTAACCCATGCAACGCTTCCCCTGCCCCTTCTGCGGATTGCGCGATGAACGCGAGTTTCACCTCCTCGGCGAGGCGGGGAAGGTGCGGCCTGATACGACGGGGCCCGTCACGGACGCCGACTGGTCCGCTTATCTTTTCGCCAAATCCAACCCCAAGGGCGCGAGCCGGGAGGTTTGGATGCATGTCACCTGCCGCGAGGTGTTCGTGATGGAGCGGGATACAGCAACGATGGAGGTCCTCTCGACCACAGCCTTGCGCGGGGATGAGGGATGACGGGTGCGCGTGTCGCGGCTGGGCTGATTGACGCAAGCCGGAAGCTGCGCTTTCGCTTTGATGGCGCCGAGTACACGGGCCATCCCGGCGACACGCTCGCCTCGGCGCTGCTGGCAAGCGGGGTGCGCATCGTCGGGCGCAGTTTCAAGTATCACCGCCCGCGCGGCGTTTGGGGCGCGTGGTTTGATGATCCGAACGCGGTGTTCGATGTCACGCTGAACGGCATCCGCCATCCCAATGTGCCGGGCGCGACCACCCCGCTGGAAGAGGGGATGGAGCTGCGCGCAGTCAATGCATGGCCCTCGGCGCAGTGGGATGTGAAGCGGGGGCTGGACCTGTTCCATCGCTTCTTGGGCGCGGGGTTCTACTACAAAACCTTCATCTGGCCCGATTGGCACCTGTTCGAGCCGACCATTCGCAAGCTCGCCGGGCTGGGGCGGCTCGACGGTGAAACGCCGGACAGCTTCGCCGCGGATCAAACTCACGACACCTGCGAGGTGCTGGTGGTCGGGGGCGGCGCAGCTGGGCTGGCAGCAGCCCGGCGTGCGGCGGAAAGCGGGGCGGATGTGGTGCTCGTCGATGATCATCCGCAGCTTGGCGGTGGGCTTTATGCGATGGGCGGGGTGGTTGAGGGCCTGCCACCTGCTGACTGGGTGCAGGCGCAAGAGGCGGCGATTGTCACTGCCGGAGGGCGTATCCTGCCCGCGAGCACGGCGATTGGGGTCTATGATCACGGGCTGGTAGCCTTGGCGACGGATCGCGGCCTGAACACTGCGCCGCGCCTGACGCGGATGCGGACGGGGCGCGTGATTATGGCGACCGGCGCGATGGATCGCCCCCTGACCTTCCAGAACAATGACCGTCCCGGCGTCATGTCCCTATGGGCGGCGACAGAGTTTCTGGGCCGCTACGGCGTCCGCGTTGGGCAAGAGATGACGGTGCTGGCCAATAACAGCCTCGCGGCCCCGGCGGCTGAACGGATGGAAGCTGCGGGCGCGCGTATTCGCCATCTCGACCCGGCGCAGGTGCAGGCCGAGGCGATTGGGCCGAAGCACCTGACGGCTGTGTCCTATGGCAATGCGCGGCATGGGTGCGACACGCTGCTGGTCTCCGGCGGGCTGACACCTGTGGTGCATCTGTGGCGCCATGCAGGCGGCAAGCTGGATTGGCGCGCGGATCTGGCCGCGTTTGTTCCGGGCCAAGGGCCAGATGGAATGGAGGCCGTGGGCGCTGCGAATGGAGCCTTTGATCTGGACGCTGCGCTGGCAGAGGCACGCGGAGAAGCACCCGGGAGGAGCAGCTATCATATCACCCCGGTCTGGCCCAAACCCGGCGCGCGGGGGCGGCATTGGATCGATTTTCAGCATGACGTGACGCTGAAGGATATCGAGGTGGCGGCACGCGAGAATTTCACCTCGGTCGAGCATCTGAAACGCTACACGACGCTGGGCATGGCGGGTGATCAGGGCAAGACGTCGAACATGGCCGGGCTGGCGGCAATGGCGGCGTTGCAGGGCAAATCGATCCCAGAGGTTGGCACCACGACCTTCCGCCCGCCCTTCGTTCCGGTGCCACTGGCGCTGTATAAACCGCCGACGCGCGGAGAGTTGTATCACCCGCTAAAACGCCTACCACTGGAGGCGCAGCACCGCGACGCCGGGGCGGCTTTGGGCGAATATGGCGGCTGGCTGCGGCCCGGTTGGTACGGCGACGGCCCGGCGGAGACGCAAATTCGGGCGGAGTGTGTCGCGGCGCGGCAGCGGGTCGCGCTGTTCGACGGATCGCCGCTGGGGAAGATCGAGGTGATGGGGCCAGATGCAGCCGATTTCGTGAACTTCATCTTCTACAACACGATGCGCACCCTGCCCTTGGGCCGTATTCGCTACGGGTTTATCCTGACCGAGCAAGGGGTTGTCTATGATGACGGGGTCGTGGCGCGGCTGGGCGAAGATCACTTCCTGATCTCCTGCTCCTCGTCGCATGTGGACGGCGTCTATGGGCTGCTGGAGGCGTGGCGGCAGGATGGGCATGATCCTAACCGCATTTACGTCCATGACCGCACCCAAGGCTTTGCGACGCTGACGCTGACGGGGCCGGATGCGCCTAAGATCGTTGCGGCGCTTGGGCTTGGCGTGGATCTGAGCGAGGCGGCGTTCCCGCATATGTCCTTTCAAAACGCGTCGTTTGGCGGCAAGCCCTTGCGCATCGCGCGGGTCAGCTTCACCGGCGATATCAGCTATGAACTCACCCTGCCCGCCTCCGCCGCGCCTGCGCTGTGGGACAAGATCATGGCGCAAGGCGTTACGTTGATCGGGGTCGAGGCGCTGGCGGTGCTGCGGGCCGAGAAGGGCTATATCATGGTCGGCAAAGACACCGATGGCGAGACGATGCCCCATGATCTGGGCTTCACCGGGCCGCGCGACAAGAAACGCACCGCCTATATGGGCGATCGGGGCCTGCAAAGCCCGGCGGCACGGCGCGCGGATCGGCAGCAATTGGTGGGATTGGCCGTGGCTGAGGGGGAAGGGATGCTTCCGGTCGGGGCGCATATTGTGCAGGGCGATCCGCGCCGCTCGCTGGGCTACGTGACCTCAAGCTATGACAGCCCCACGCTGGGCCGCCCGATTGCGATGGCCCTGCTGCGCGGCGGGCTGGCGCGGATGGGCGAGGCGGTGACGCTGTGGCATATGGGCGAGACGCGGCGCGCGGTGGTGGTGTCGCCGGTTGCCTTCGATCCGGAAGGGGAGCGGCTCAATGCGGGATGATACGCAGCGCTGGACCGCGCCTCGGGCAGATGGGGTGGATTTGCAGGCGGAGGGGTTGCGGCTGCGGCACCTTTCGGGGCTGAAGCAGACATTGGTGAGCGGTGTCACCGCCCTAACGCAATTTGAAACGCAGCTTGGCCCTGCGGTGGGTTGGCCGGACCCTGCGTTAGGGGCGGCCTATGCCGTGGCGTTGCGCCGAGATCGGGCGCTGTTGGTGAACGGGCCGGATTTGGCAGATGGCTGGGATGCGCAGGCGGGGCTGGCTGTATCAGACGTGACCGACACCTATTGCGCCTTTGACATCACAGGACCTCACTGGTCGGACATGCTGGCACGCGGGACCGAGATGGGGCCATCCCGGTCCGCCGTTCGGCGCTTTGCCGGGATGGAGGTCGCGCTGTATGCCCATGAAGACGCGCTGCGGGTGCATATCGAGCGGGCACGGGCCGAGCAGTTCGTGACTTGGGTTGAGCGGATGGCGCAGCGCTAGCCGTGGCCAGCGCCGGACCGGGGGCTGGCGCATCTGACCTTAGTTCGACGCGATTTATAGCAGCCGAGGTAGCGTGACGAATATTCGACACACCAAGACCAGCCAAAGCGCCAGCCCGTTGGGCCGGGCCGGCGCTGGCCACGGCGGCTTCGCCTTGATTCCGTGGCCGGATGCATCGAACAAACGGCTCTACCGCTCCCACTCTCCCGCTGCACGAATGGCCGAGGACGATTGTGCCACCATCGGCATATTCACGAAGCACCATGCAGGCGCAGGCGCGGTTTTCAGCAAATGCGACCAGCGTCCCGGAATGCGGTAGCGGGCGTAGAGTTTGGCGGCCCGGCTCATCCGCGCTTGAAGGCGTTGGCCGGGGCGGGCGAGCACGCCGACCGGGACGGTTTCGATAATGGTTTGCCAGTCCTGCCAGCGGTGGAACTGCGTCAGGTTATCGGCCCCCATCAGCCAGATAAACCGCGCCCCCGGCGAGCGGAGTATCAGCGCCGACAGGGTTTGCGCCGTGTACCGCGTCCCAAGGCGCGCTTCGATATCGGTGATCTGAACGCCGGGGCGCTGCATGATCTGGCGCGCATGAGTTACCCGCCGCTCCAGCGACGCGGGGCCTTCGGATTTCAGCGGGTTGCCGGGGGAGACGAGCCACCAGACATGGCTGAGACCGAAGCGCTTCATCGCCTCGCGGGTGATATGGACATGGCCGTCATGGGCCGGATCGAACGAGCCGCCAAGCAGGCCGATCACCTGACCGGGACGCGCAAGGGGGATGCCCTTTAGCCCCACCTTAGTAACCTCGCGCGCGGTCGACGAGGTGAAGCAAAGGCTCGCCTGCCTCGCCGCGCCGGACATTCTCGGCGATGGTTTTGGCGGCATAGGCGGGGCGGGTTTCGGAGGCGATATGCGGCGTGACCGTGACGCGCGGGTGATGCCAGAACGGGTCGGTTTCGGGCAGCGGTTCGGTGCGGAAAACATCGAGCGTCGCATGGCCGACTTGTCCACTGTCCAAAGCCGAAAGCAGGGCAGCATCGTCGATCAGCGGGCCACGCCCCGGATTCAGGACAAAAGCACCGGGGGCGAGCAGCGCGAGGGTGCCTGCATTCAGAATATTCTCGGTCTGCGGCGTTTTGGGCAGCAGCAGGACAACGCCTTGCGCGCCGCTCAAGGCTTCGCTCAGACCTTCTGCGCCGTGATAGCAGGTGACGCCGTCGATGGTTTTGGCACTGCGCGCCCAGCCGCGTGTTTGGAAGCCAGCCTTCGCCAGCGTTTGCGCGCAGGCAGCCCCCAATTCACCAAGGCCAAGCACGGTAACGATGCGATCCCATGCAACGGGCGGAGTGGTCGGCTGCCACTGTCCCGGCGCGGCGGTGATATGGGCGTCCATTCCCAGATGGTGACGCATGGTGTGGCCCAGCACCCATTCGACCATTCCTTGCGTCATGGCCGGGTCAACCATGCGGGCAAGCGGTTGGGTCAGCGTCTGATTGCTGACAATCGCCTCGACCCCGGCCCAAAGGTTCAAGACCGCTTTGGCGCGGATGCAGGGGGTGAAATCGCGCATGGGCGAGTTCGGGGCGTAAATGATGTAATCGGCCTGCTCAGGCGGCAGCTCGGGCGAGAGCGCGTAATCGGTGACGCCCGCCTCAGCCAACGCGGCGCGCAGGTGGGTTTCGTAGTCAGGCCAATGCTCGGCACGGGCGGCGAAAAGGATGTTTATGGTCATGGGAGGGTGATGGCGCGAAAGTCAGCGCAACGCAAGATGGGCTTGGCAGAGGTCCCCTGCGTGGGTGGCAAATCGCCAGACCGTGGGGCCGACCCCTTTCATCGATTGCCTTGCAAACGAGTGCCGGTCCGCACAGTCGCCTTATCGGGGCCGATGCACATGGGCGGACTGCACCAAACCAAACGCCAGCAGCAGCACCAACATCGCCGAGCCGCCATAGCTGACCAGCGGCAGCGGCACGCCGACGACGGGGGCGAGGCCCATAACCATCGCCATATTCACCGCGAAGAACAGGAAGAAATTCAACGCAATCCCAAGGATCAGCAGGTTCGAGAAGCGGTCCTTGTTCACCACCGCCGAGCCAACACAGAACATGATCACCAGCGTGTAAAGCAGCAGCAGAGAGAAACTGCCCACAAAGCCAAACTCTTCGGCCAGCGTGTTAAAGATGAAATCTGTGTGCTTTTCCGGCAGGAAGTTCAGCCGCGATTGGGTGCCTTGCATGAAACCGCGCCCGGTCCAGCCGCCCGAGCCCAAGGCAATGGTCGCTTGGGTGATGTGATAGCCCGCATCCAGCGGGCTTTGCGCCGGGTCAAGGAATGTATCAATCCGGCGGTACTGGTAATCGGCCAGCAACTGCCAGGACGTGCTGCGCGATTGGATCACGGCTGTGATCAGCCCCACCGCCGCCGTGATGACAGCGGCGAAATAGGCCCAATGCACCCCGGCCAGAAACATCAGCCCGCCCCCCGCCGCCAGCAGCAGAAGCGAGGTCCCAAGGTCAGGCTGGCGAAAGACCAGCGCCGTCGGGATCACAATCAGCAGCACCGGCAGCGCGACCCATAGCGGATGCGAGGTCTTTTTCTGCGGGAGCCAGTCATAGTAAGCCGCCAGCGCCATGACGAGGGTGATTTTCATCAACTCGGACGGTTGCAGGCGCATGAAGCCCAGATCGATCCAACGCTGCGCGCCCATGCCGACTGAGCCGAAGAACTCTACCGCGACCAGCAGCAAGAGCGCGACGATATAGGCAAAGCCCGACATCGAGCGCCAGAACCAGATCGGGACCAGCGCGACGACAACCATCACCACAAAGCCCATCGCAAACCGCTTCATCTGCGGCTCGGCCCACGGGGTATAGGAACCGCCCGCGACGGAATAGAGCATCAGGAACCCGACACAGGCCACCGCAGTCAGCACAATCGCCAACGGCCAGTTCAGAAACAGCAGCTTGCGCGCGCCGGAAGGCACGGATTTGACGGTGTATTCTAAATAGCTCACGCCTGCTCGCCCGACCCGACGCCGCGCGCCACGGGGCGCACATCGCGCAGCTTGGCTTGCTGGGTTCGGATACGGCCCCGGTCCTTTTGCGGATAGGCGTTCAGGGGTGGCTCTCCGCCATAAAGCGCTTGCAGGGTGATATCGCGGGCAATGGGCGTTGCGACCTTCGAGCCGCCGCCATGCACGACGATCACCGACACCGCGTATTTCGGGTTATCAAACGGCGCGAAGTTGACGAACAGGCCGTGATCGCGGCGATCCCACTCCACTTCGCGGTCCTTCAGAACGCGGCCAAATTTCTCAATCTCGCTGGCGAAATTGCGGACCTGTGCGGTGCCGGTTTTGCCCGCCATGCGCATGCCATCGGCGATGATCCGGTTGCTATAGGCCGTGCCGCGCCGGTCATTGACGGTGGCATACATCGCACGTTGTATCTGGCGCATCGTATTGGGGTTCATGCCCATATCTTCGCCGCCTGCAATCGGCGTTTCGATACCGTCAATCGACTTGATCAGGCGCGGCGTCACATTGCGCCCCGTCGCCAGCCGCGCCGACATGACAGCAAGCTGCAACGGAGAGGTCAGCACAAAGCCCTGCCCGATGGCCGCGTTCACCGTGTCACCGATCACCCAATCCTTGCCGAAACGCTCCAGCTTCCAGTCCTTCGTGGGGGCAACCCCGCGTTTGACGGCGGACATGGGCAGATCGTGACGCACACCCAGCCCGAACTTGCGGGCCATGGCAGAGATTTTCTCGATCCCCACCTTCAGCGCCAGATCGTAGTAGTACACATCGCAGCTTTGCTTGACGCTGTTGGCCAGATCCATCCAGCCATGTCCACCGCGTTTCCAGCACCGGAACTTGCGACCTGCCACTTCATAGTGACCGGGGCAATAAACAGTCTCTTCGGGGCCGATTATGCCATCTTCCAGAGCCGCCATCGCGACAATCATCTTGAAAGTAGAGCCGGGCGGGAAAAGCCCCTGCACAGCATTCGAGGCCAGCGGGCGGAATGTGTTGTCGGTCAGTGATTTGTAGTCGGCAACCGAGATGCCCTGCACGAACAGGTTGGGATCGAAGGTGGGCGAGGAGGCGATGGCGACCAGATCGCCACTTTCCACTTCCATGACCACGGCAGCGGCGCTTTCGACCATTTCAAGCCGGGCCTGCACATAGCGTTGCAGCTTGCTGTCGATGGTCAGTTGCAGGTCCGCGCCCGCTTGGCCCACCCGCCGCGACAGCTCTCGCATCACCCGGCCCGACGCGTTCACTTCGACCCGTTTGGTGCCAGCCTTGCCGCGCATTTGGTCTTCGTATTTCGCCTCGACCCCAACTTTGCCAAGCTGGAAGCGCGGGATGCGCAGAAGCTGGTCAGGGTTTTCGATTTTCGACAGATCGTAGTCAGAGACCGGGCCGACATAGCCAAGGACATGCGCGAAGTCAGAGCCGAGCGGGTAATAGCGCGTCAGTCCTACCTCTGGTGTGATGCCGGGCAGCGCGGGCGCGTTGACCGAGACTTTGGACACCGTATCCCAATTCACATTCTCGGCAATCGTCACCGGAAAGAACGGGGCAGAGCGGCGCATTTCTTCCAGCGCGGTATCAAGCTCATCCGGATCGACGGGAACAAGGCTTTTGAGGCGCGCGATGGTTTCATCCACCTCGCCCGCATTCTCGCGCACGATGACAATGCGGTACGAGGGCACGTTACGCGCCAGTTGCACGCCGTTGCGGTCGAACACCTCGCCGCGCTCCGGCGGGATCAGGTGGATGTTGATGCGGTTGTCTTCGGCCAGAAGGCGGTATTCATCCGCTTGATCGACCTGCAAATAATGCATCCGCGCGGCCAGCGTGCCGACAAACGTGAATTGCAGCCCGCCGATGATCGCGGCGCGGCGGGTCAACTTGCCATGGGCCGCCTCGATATCCGCGCGCGGCCGCCTCATGAGCGTTGGCCCATCCCGTCAAGATCACCCGGCGCAGCCATGCGGACCCCCATCAAACCTGCAGATACAGCGACACATAGGGGATAAATAAACGCGGTCAGCGCGGTTTGGAAGATCAGCAAGCCAAGGCTGGGCGCGTCAATCAGCAGAAACACGAGCACAATTTGTTGAACAGTGGCCATCGCTACGACCAGCAGCGCCACCCGCGCCCATTCGGCGGCAAAGCCCGCGTCGCGCAGGATGCGCGCGCGCGATTGCATATCCGCACAGGCCAGCAGCATCAGCCCCGCCGCCAGCCCCGGCGGGCGTTGTTGCAGGAAATCGGCCAGCAGGAAGGCGATGGCGAGCACGGAATAGGGCACATAGTCCGGGCGGCGCACCGACCACGCGAAGGCAAAACACAGCAGCAGATCCGGCCCCGCCCAGTTGCGCGGCAGCGTCTGCATCGGCAGCAGGTTCACAAGGATCAGGCCCAGCGTCAGCAGCAGGAAAACGCTGCGCATCACAAACAGGCGCTGGCCGGAGCTTTCCATCACTCGCCCCCTGCGCCGGCCCGTGCCGCGTCCTCTTGCTCGGGCAGCACATCGCCCACGACCGAGCCGCTGTCTTCTACCCCCGGCGTGCCATGGTGGCGCATGATGCGCAGGAATTCGAGCCGTTCGTAATCCGCCGCCAGCCGCACCCGCAGCCGCCCACCCACATCCGCGACCAACGTTCCGATAAGCAGACCGGCCGGGAACACACCGCCATCGCCGGAACTGACCAGCCGATCGCCGGGGCGCACCACGTCGCGGTTCTCGATGAAATCCACCGGGGGCAAGGCGCTGTTATCCCCGGCCACAATCGCCCGCTGGCCCGAGGGTTGAATGATCGCCGGGATGCGCGAGTTTGCATCCGTAAGCATCAGAACGCGCGACGTATTCTCGGCCACGCCAGAAATCCGGCCCACGACCCCCAGACCATCCATGGCCGCCCAGCCATCGACGATCCCGTCCCGCTTGCCGATATTCAGCAGCACCGATTGCCGGAAGGGAGAGCCGCTATCGGCCAGCACGACGCCGGTGATATAGGTCAGGCGCGGGTCAAGTTGCACATTGTTCAGATCGCGCAGCCGGGCGTTTTCATCGCGCAACTGGATCGCCGCCTCGCGCCATTCGTCCATCTTGCGTAGCTCGGCGCGCAATTCACGGTTTTGCTCGGCAATGCGGCGGTAACTTTGGAAATCCCGGACCAGATTGATCGTGCCCGTGACCGGAGCCATGGCCCATTCCATATTGGGCACCAGCCTGTCGGTGATCTGCGCCCGCATCCGTTCGACCCGCGGGTTGTCGATGCGCCACAGAAGGAACAGCCCAAACAGGCACAGCACCAGAATCGCCAGCAGCAGGTTGCGCAGCGGCGTGGTGTATTCGGCACTGGTATTTCGCTCTCGGGCCACGGGCTGTCCGTTGATGCTGGGCGTTGCTGTTTCCGCCGAAATAGGTGCGGCTTAAGTAATTCCAAGCCTATCGCAGATCAGCGCTCAGGTCGACAAGGTGCGCACCAGCGCCGCGACGATGTGATCCTTGGCCTTTTCATGGGGCGGCAGATCGTCATAGGGGATCAGCATCGGGTGCGTTTTGGCCTGCGCATCCTTCACCTCTCCATACACCCAGCCATCGGCGCGCTTCTTGGCCATCCAGTCGTCATGGGTCGCAGATGGCGGCGCGTCGGGATTGTTCAGATGGAAGTCGATGGACTGGTAAGTGGCCTCAACTTGCCACTTGGGCGCATCCT
>CAZPXE010000091.1:0-10397 GCA_964590545.1 uncultured Rhodobacterales bacterium
GCCGGAACCGGCAGCTACGACAACCCAAGAGGCGGCTGTCACGCCGACACCCGCCGCCGCGCCTGCGGGCGATGCGGACTTGATCAAAGCGGGCGAGAAAGTCTTCAAAAAATGCAAGGCCTGTCATAAGGTTGGCGCAGGAGCGAAGAATGGCTCGGGTCCGCAGCTGAACGCGCTGATGGGCCGCACGATGGGCTCGGTTGACGGCTTCTCCTACTCCGCTGGCTTCAAGGCCGCGAAGGAGGAAGGCCGGGTTTGGGACGAAGCGGCGCTGGCTGCCTTCCTGACCAAGCCCAAGGACTACATGAAGGGGACCAAAATGGCCTTTGCTGGTCTGCGCAAAGAAAAAGACCTCAACGCGATCACCGCCTACCTGAAGTCGGTCGGGGAATAACGCATGAAAGGTGTTCGGATAGCTCTGTCCGTTTTGGTTCTGAGTATGGGCGCGTCGGCGCAGGCTGAAGCGCTCGGAGATTCTGAAGCGGGGGAACAGGTCTATAAGAAGTGTAAGTCATGCCATCAACTCGGCGACGGCGCGAAGAACCGCGTCGGCCCGCACCTGAACGGTCTGTTTGGGCGGGTGGCTGGCAGCTTGGATGGGTTCAAGTATTCTAAATCCTTCCAGCGCGCCGGGGCAGGCGGGCTGGAATGGCATGCGGATACTCTGGACGCATTCTTGGAAAACCCACGCTCCTACGCATCGGGAACGCGGATGAGTTTCCGAGGGCTGAAAAAGCCCGAAGACCGCGCCAATGTGATCGCCTATCTGCGGCAATTCTCGGATGATCCGGCGAATATTCCTGAGGCCGACCCGACCGCGATTGGCACCGACCACGATCTGGACCCGGCAATCCTCGCGATCCAAGGGGATACGGAATATGGCGAGTATCTCAGCAGCGACTGCACGACCTGCCACCAAGCCGATGGCGGCGATGATGGCATCCCGTCCATCGTGTACTGGCCCGAGGCGGATTTCGTGATCGCCATGCACGCCTATAAGAACAAGCAACGCAGCCATCCGGTCATGCAAATGATGGCCGGGCGGCTCAACAACGAAGAGATCGCGGCGCTGGCCGCGTATTTTGCAAGCCTCGAAAACTGAGGCAACCTTAAGGGAGGAAAGACCTATGAAACTGAACAGAAGAACATTCCTCGGCACGACCGCCGCCGCCGCTTCTGCGACGCTGGCCGCGCCGATGGTCATGGCCGACGGGCATGCCAAGCCGCGCGTCGTCGTGGTTGGCGGCGGGGCAGGCGGGGCAACCGCTGCGCGCTACATCGCCAAGGACAGCAAGGGCGAGATTGACGTCACCCTGATCGAGCCGACGCGCACCTATTACACGTGCTTCTTCTCGAACCTTTACCTTGGCGGGTTCAAGGAAATCGGCGATTTGGGCCACACCTATGGTGGTCTGGCCGCAGGCGGTGTGAACGTGGTGCACGATTGGGCCGTCGGCGTCGACCGTGACGCCAAGACAGTCGCGCTCGCCGGTGGTGGCTCTGTGCCGTACGACAAGCTGATCCTGTCGCCGGGCATCGACTTTGTGGATGGCGCGGTCGCAGGCTGGGATGTCAGCGCGCAGAACGCCATGCCCCACGCCTACAAGGCTGGCTCGCAAACCGAATTGCTCAAAGCGCAGCTTATGGCCATGCCCCAAGGCGGCACGTTCGCGATGGTCGCACCGCCCAACCCCTATCGCTGCCCTCCGGGACCCTATGAGCGGGTGTCGATGGTTGCGCATTTCCTCAAGAACAACAATCCGACCGCGAAGATCATCGTGGCCGATCCGAAGCCGAAATTCTCCAAGATGGGACTGTTCCAAGAAGGCTGGGCGGACCATTACGAAGGGATGATCGACTGGATTGGCGAAGATTTCGGCGGCGGCAATGTCTCGGTCGATCCGGCGGCGATGACTGTCGATATCGATGGCGAGACCACCAAAGTCGATGTCTGCAACGTCATCCCGGCGATGAAGGCGGGCCGTATCGCAGAACTTGCGGGCGTCACCGATGGCAATTGGGCTCCGGTGAATGCGGCGGACATGTCCACCAAGGCAGACGCGGATATCCACGTGCTGGGCGATGCATCCAGCCAAGGCGATATGCCGAAATCCGGCTTCTCGGCCAACAGCCAGGCGAAAGTCTGTGCGATGGCCGTGCGCGGCGCGCTCACCGGCTCCAAAGTGTTCCCGGCGAAGTTCTCGAACACCTGCTGGTCGCTGATCGCCACAGATGACGGCGTAAAAGTCGGCGCGACCTATGAGGCAACGCCAGAGAAAATTGCCAAGGTCGATGGCTTCATCTCGCAAACCGGCGAAAGCGCCGACCTGCGCAAGGCGACCTATATGGAAAGCGAAGGCTGGTATACGGGCATCACGTCCGACATGATGGGCTAAACAAAAAACGCCCCGGAGCGGTTTGCTCCGGGGCGATCAAATCTTGCAAATGTGGCTCAGGCTCAGGCCAGCGCGCCGCGCCCCGTGACCTGCATCACACTGCGTGTCATCACCGCGCCCAGCACAATCGCTGCCAAGGCAAGCAGGGCCGCAATGCTCAGGCTGGCACCGCCGCTCAGGCCCGCGCCAATTGTGCAGCCACCGGCCAGCACGCCGCCAAGCCCCATCAAAGCACCGCCCGCGCCATAGCGCAGCATTTGGTTCGGCGATTCAAAGCCTTGCAATGTAAGCTCCCGCCGCAGCGCAGCGCTTAAGAAGCTGCCGGCCAGTACACCGCCCACGAAGCCAACACCAAAGCCCGCCGGGATAGCGGTCGAGGCGATGCCCCAGAACAATGTGTCCGACCAAGGCAGGGTGAAAGCCGCCGCTTGCACGGGCAGCGGATCAAACTCGTCCATCAGCAAGACGCTTGTGACGGACCATGCCGCGACCGGAACCAACCCGATCACAACGCCGAAACCAAGCTGCGTGATCCGCGCATCGCTCTTGCGGGCCAGTTGTACGGCCAGTGTCAGCAAACCAAGGCCCGTGACCACAGTGACGCCCGGCAGATCAGCAAGCGTCGCAAAGGGCAGATCGATATTGACCGACCCCAACGACGTGCGCAGCGGGGCCAGAACACCTTTCAACGCCGCATGGGCGACGAGTGCGAACACCGCGAGCACTACGAGCGCGCGCAAATTCCCGGTCGCCGAGAGCACCGTCAGCCGCGACACACAGCCCCGTGTCAAAACCATACCCGCCCCAAAGGCCAATCCGCCAAGGGATATGGCCAAGAGTGGCAACTCGGTCGACAGATAACGATGGCCCTCAAGCTCAATCAGCCCAAAGGATGATGCCACCGCGAACGCGCCAATCGCGGTCCCAAGCGCGGTCAGCCAAAGGGCCAGCGCGGGGGCGTCCCAGCCCTCTTCACCCGCCACCGCACGGCGCAGACAAAAGCGCGAGGCTTGCGCGCCCGCACCGAAGACAAGGCCAAGGCCAAGCGCGAAAAGCAGTTGTAGCATGTGAACGGGCATGTCCCATTCGAATTGTTCGATAAGCATCTGTGGCCCTCCGAAAGATCACAGTGCATGTCGGGATTAACTCGCATGAGTCAATGAGGGGGTATGGGGGCAGCGTTCCCCCAAAGGCGCGATATCGGTACCAAATGTTCTCGAGTGCACGCTATTTTTGGATAAAATCAGGCCGTATGTTCCGAAATCGGACGGCGCGTTCCTATTTTCACCAATCCTCAAATTCCATCTGTTCGAACACCCGCCCCGCATTGCGCGTGGCCAGTTCTTCGAACGTATCCAGATGCGTATAGGCGCTTTGATCCACGTAATACGCTTGCGACAGGTCTCCGCCATCCTCCAGATGCGCACCGACAACCTCGCGCAGATGCACCAGATAATCGTGGGTATAGCGCCGGACTTGCGCCATATTTGTGGGCGTCCCGTGGCCGGGGATCACGTAAGTCGCGCCCAATGGCTCAAAACAGCACTCCCACGTCTCAATCCAATCCGCGACGATCGTGTCCGCGAAAATCGGCAGCATGCGTTGGTGAAACGCCATGTCGCCCGCGATGACCAGACTTTGCTCTGGCAGCCAAACCTGCGTGTCGCCGGGACCATGGGCGGGGCCAAGATACAGCACCTCAATCCGCAAATCGCCCATCTCGATCACCTTGCGATCCTCGAAGGTCTCGGTCGGCATCGCCTTGGTGGTGCCCTCCGCCCGTTCGCGTAAAATCCGCTGGTGGTTCTGCAAAGTCCGCCCGCCACCCTCTTCGAAATGATGCGCAGCGTCCACATGGGCAAGGATTGGAACCCCTTGTTCGGCCCAATAGGAATTGCCCAGCATCGCATGACCCTGGCCGTTCTCGTCAATCACCAGTTTCACGGGCTGATCGGTGATGGCCCTGATCTCGTCATGCAGCGCCTTGGCAAGCAAATAGGCCGCGCCGCCGTTGACGACGATCACCCCATCGCCGGTCACAATGAAAGACAAGTTGTTGTTATGGCCGTGGTTTTCATAGGTCGGCGGGGCGGTAGCTCCGATCGCCGACCAGACATGTGGGATTACCTCGACGGGCTTGGAATACAGCGCTGAGCCGGGATATTGGTCGGCAATATCTTCGCTTGCCAAGCCCATCACGGGCGCGGCGATCAGCGCCAATATCGACAAGACCCGCATCACAGCACCCCTTCAACAAACCGATACTCGTCATTGCGCGCCTCAACCCGGCCTATCCCGCCGCCGGGCAAGTGGAAGCCGATGACAGGCATCTGCTCTGAGGCGAGCCGGTCCAGCAGCATCTGGCGACTGCCCACTGCTGTTGCCGCGTCCTGATCGGAACCGCTTTCCCAGCCGGGGCGGGCGAAGGCGACATGGTGATTGCCAATCGCATCCCCGACTACCAGCGCCGCATCGTTACCGCTGCGCACCTCAAACGCCATATGCCCCGGCGTGTGGCCGGGGGTGGAGAGCGCCGCGATGCCGGGCAAAATCTCTTCGCCATCCTCGAACACCTCCACCGCGTCCTCAATCGCCTCCATGCGCCGCTTCGCGCCCACCGCAAAGGCTGCGCGCGCCTCGCCAATGGCATTCACCGTCTCCGGGTTCCACCAGTAATCCCATTCTGTGCGCCCCATGAAATAACGCGCCCCATAAAAGAGCGGGTCGTCAAATTCGTCCAGCAGGCCCCAGATGTGATCGGGATGGGCGTGGGTGAACACCACATCCGTGATATCCTCCGGCGCCAACCCCAGCGCGTCCAGACTGTCCACAATCGTCCCCGCCGTCGGCATGAAATCCGGGCCAGAGCCGACATCGAACAGCACGTTCCGCGTCCCGTCTTGATACAAGGCCAGATTGCACTCAGGCGTCAGCTGGTCCGGTGATTGTCCGGCATCCGCCAATATCTCAGCCAACTCGCCCTGCGGCATCGCCTCAAAGATAAAACGCCCCGGCAGAGTGAGCGAGCCATCACTTACCGTGGTCAGTTTCCCCGCACCAATTGAGATCTGGGCAGTTACCGGGGTTGATAAGATCGACAGGGCTGGGGCCAGCGCAGGCAAGGCCGCGCCGTAGCGCAGAAGGTTTCGGCGTGAAAGGGACATGTCAGTTTCCTTAAATTCTGTTATTTGAATATGATTGAGGATTGGCCATCGCGCAAGATTATTCTCAACCCAACGAGTCGACGCGTGACTTCATGCCGTTTGCAATGAGGTATTCGGATTTCACCAAGGACGTGGGATTTGCGTTGGGATTACCGCCCGGGCTTTTGCGATTTGCGGGCAGCACATCGTGCGCTTGCTTCGATCGAACGTGAAATGTCGATAGGTGTTCATTATTGATAAAGAAAACCTGTCTAGAACGTCATGAAATATGTGAGTTTCCGGCACGAATACAGTGACGGCAACGATGTTCTAACACCTGTGACGGAGTTGAAATTGTCGATTTTGCGCAACATGAAAATGGCGAGAAAACTACCTGCAATCATGACGCTCTTCGTAGCTGTGGCGATCGCGGTTCTGTCAACTGCCAATGCAATCCTGACCGAAAAATCGATCCGAAACGCCTCGCGCGAAAAACTGTCAGCCGTCGCCTATCAGACGGCGGAAAAGGTCGAAACGCTGTTGCGAAACATTGATCGCGATATCACGTTACGCGCGGCAGAGCCTTCCACGGCCATCGCGTTGATCGCCTTGTCCGACGGTTTCGCATCGCTTGAAAACCCGACCGAAACCCTGCGCCGGGTTTACATCGAAGAAAATCCGAATCCGCTTGGGGAAAAAGATCTGTTGGTGAAGGCCGACACCGGGTCAAGCTATGGGTTTATTCACGCGATTTACCACCCGCCATTGGATACGCTTCAGAACGCCATGAATTACTACGATGTTTTTCTGTTCGATACCGAAGGCAATCTGGTTTACTCGGTGTTCAAAGAGAACGATTTCGCGACCAACATGAACACTGGACCGTGGAAAGACAGCGGTCTCGCAGAAGTTTTTCGCCGCGCCAATGAGGCCGAAGCCGCTGACGGGTCCGCATTTGTGGATTTCGCACCCTACGCCCCCAGTGCAATGGCGCCAGCAGCCTTTATTGCGCGCCCGGTGTTCAACGAACAGGGACAACGGCTGGGTGTTCTGGCTTTCCAAATGCCGACCTCTGAATTGGACGGTGCCGTGAACGAATTGCGCGGACTGGGTGAGAGTGCCGACGGGTTCTTGATTGGACCGGATGGATTCTTGCGAACGAACTCCAATAAAACGCCCGACAATGATGCGCTCTCTAAGCAAATCGATGTGTCCGAAGAAAAGTTTGGAGATGCGCATTTAGCGGCCTTATTCGAAGGCGCAGGGCTAAATGGACAGCCGGTGATCGGCTATCACGTCCCGATCGTCTTTAACGGCATTGAATGGATATCTGTTGTAGAACAGGATGTTTCCGAAGTTATGTCCGGTGTGCGCCAGGCGATTTGGCAATCGCTCATATTGTCGGGCATCGTCTTTGCTGGCGCACTTGCCCTTTCGGTTGTCTTTTCCCGCAGCATTTCAGCGCCCGTTCAACGTTTGTCTGCCAGCGTTGCGAATGTGGCGGGTGGTGATCTTTCGCAACCCGTTCCCGAGCAGGATCGGGGAGACGAAATAGGTGGTCTTGCACGCGCGGCAGAAGGCTTCCGGGAAAATGCGCAAAAGATGGAAGAACTGAACGCCCAGCAGCAGGCGCAAAACACGGAAATGGAACGATTAAACGCTGACCGGGAAAAAGCAGCTGAGCGTGAACGCCACGCAGCACAAGAGCGCAAGGAAAGTGATGCGCGCTCAGCACAAGAGCGCGAAGACATGATGCGCCTACTGGGATCCTCCTTCGGTGACGTGGTCGCTGCCGCGTTGAATGGTGAGTTTTCAAAACGCATTACGGCTGAGTTCAATGATGAGGTCCTGATCGAGCTTGCAGGGCACATGAACAGTTTGATGGAAGAGGTCGACGCCAATTTGTCTGCCACAAGTCAACTTCTGTCGCAAATTGCGGAAGGCGATCTGTCCCATAGGATGGAAGGGCATTACAAAGGAGCGTTTTCTGACCTGCAGCAGGATGTGAACCGAATGGTGTCCTCCCTGACGTCTTTGATCAGAGACATCAGCGACAATGGAACCAACTTGGCTGGATCTTCTCAGGAATTGCAGCAAACCTCAGCAGATTTGTCACGGCAAGCTGAGCAGAACGCTGCAGCTGTGGAACAGACGTCAGCGACACTCGAAGAACTGTCCGCGTCGCTAAAACAAGTGAATGCAAACGTCGCCGATGTGAGCGATGCCGCACAGCAGGCAAGCGGTCAGGCCAATACGAGCGAAGCCGTTGCTGGTGAGGCTGCCAGTGCGATGGATCGGATTGCCGATTGCACCAGTGAAATTTCGCGCGTGACATCTGTAATCAACGACATTTCGTTCCAGATTAATCTGTTGGCTCTGAATGCTGGTGTCGAAGCGGCGCGTGCGGGCGAAGCCGGGCGCGGATTTTCGGTTGTTGCCTCGGAAGTGCGCCAGTTGGCGCAACGGGCGAGTGATGCGTCCCGAGAAATCTCCGATGTCATCACACAAAGCGATCAGGCGGTACAGGAAGGCGTTGAGAAAGTTGCCAGTGCGAAGTCGCAAATGGAAGGCATCGCGAAAAGTGTCATACAGATTTCCAAACGTGTTGGCGACGTGACAAAGGCCGTGGCGGAACAATCTCATGGGGTAAACGAAATCGCGACATCCGTTGCGCAAGTCGGCGCGAACACCCAAAAGCAGGCTGCTTCCTTTGAAGAAGTCACTGCATCGAGCCATGTTCTCGCCAATCAAGCAAAAGACCTTCAAAGCACCACGACGCGTTTTATTGTGTCCGAAGAAGAGCGAAGCTCCGCTGTCGCGGCATCTGACGCAAATCAAATGAACAGCGCCGCGTGAAGCCGACCGTTCAAACGCAAACCCATTTTTTGCGGGTTCGCGTCCAAGGGCCAAAACAACTTCTATTGGGTTTCGCCGGCGGGCATTGATACTCGATGAACTGGGCAAGCCGCGCAAAGGATGGGAAAGCGTTTCAAAGATCAACGATAGGCAACTGCGCTCTGATGTGACGTTCCTGATTGGAAGATAAGTAGTTGGGACGATGGTTGGTCAAAATGTCCACAGCCCGCTCATGGGCACGTTTCCAAGCGTCGCGGGCCCCCGTTTCCTGCCAGCTGGAAGGCGCATCGCGGTCCGCCAATCGCGGGTAATAATAGTCTCGCTCCATCGCCTGATACGTCTCTGACGCGCCAAGAAAATGGCCATCGCCTAAGATCGAAGCGCAACTGGCTTCAAAGGCGAGCGTGTCACGCGACACTTCAATACCGCGCAAAGCTCGATAACTCATTGAGTGCATGTCATTATCGAGCACGAAGCCTTCGAAACTCACTCCCAGCAACGCAGCTGTCATCCCGGAACTCTCATAGATCAGGTTGCCGCCAGCCAGCGCAGCCGCCAATGAGGTCATGCCCTTTTCAATTCCATACTGTGCGTCAATTGCTTTGGCGTCCGTCATGGCCGCCGCTACGCCCGACGGCAAACCCAGCCAGTTTGAAAGTTGAGCAGACGCTGCATTCATCAACGCCGTTTCCGCACCGCCGCCTGCAAATGCGCCGCTGCGCAGATCGATTACGAACGGCCAGTTAGAAAACACCATCGGATAGTTCGGTGCAATTACGTTCACCATAACCAAACTGGCCAATGTTTCGGCCAGTGATTGCGCCAGAAACCCTGCCAACGGTGCCGGCGCTGTTGCGCCCGCCTGAGCAGCTGTGATGCAAGACAACGGAACATTGTGCTCAACGCAGGCGTAAACGACATCGACCGCGTCCTCACCAAAACGCATAGGTGAAATTATCGGGCTGACATGTGCTTTCAAAAAAGGCCGCTTGGCAAATGCGCCTGACCCGCCCGCAGCGATGTCGCACATTTGGATAATTGGGGCGACGTGGTCTGCAATTGTAAACGCTGTTGCGACCGGCTTGGTCGTGTTGCGCAGCAAAGCGTAGGCCGTGTTAACATCCAGATCGAACATGTCCGGCACATCCGTGGCGATGCAACAGCGCGTGAACCATGCAACATTCTCTAATACATCCTGAAGCCGCGTGAAATTATGAAGGTCAGCAAGGGTCGAAGGGCGATAAAGCCCACTGTCCAGATCGAGCGTATTCACCGCAGCCCCGCCGGTGCCAAAGTAGACCCGGTCGCCGCCCACCTCAATGTCCCGCGCCGGATCGCGCCCGTGAAGCGTGAAACGCTTGCAGGCTTGATCGATAATCTTCAACACCATCGCCTCGGGAAACCGAATGCGCCCATCGCCTGCATCTGTTGCACCCGCGCGGCACAGATCAGTGGCCAGACGCTGCGGTACAGTTCCCATGCCCAACTCGGCCAAGTACCTTAAGGCAGTTGCAAAAATCGCTTCCATCTCAGAGGTTTGCAAGGGGCGATACTGCCCACCTTTTGCCCCGGGAGGCGCCGGGTTTTCCAAAGGCGGCGCGGCGCGCGCGGCTATGCGCGCTTTGCGTCCTGCGCGCCGAGGGCGGTCTGAGGGGGTGGTGTCGTCCATACCGCAATCAGGCAGAAACAGTTGGAATGTCGCAAGTTAGAAAACCCACATTTCGCATTGGCAAATCCCCCATTTGGAAAAGGCGAATTCAAAGCCGCTCCCTTGACCGTTTCCGCGAATTGCTCACCACTGCCCGCAGGAGGACTACCCCATGAAAACCCAGACCCGCGCTGTTGTTATTGGCGGCGGTATCGCCGGTTGCTCGACCTTGTATCACCTTACGCAAGAGGGTTGGTCCGACGTGGTTTTGCTCGAACGGGATGAACTGACCTCTGGCACGACTTGGCACTCCGCCGCGCAGGTCACGAATTTTGGCATGAACCAAACGATGGT
>CAZPXE010000092.1:0-10313 GCA_964590545.1 uncultured Rhodobacterales bacterium
AGTGGCGGTGATGCGCCAAGGCTTTATCGTCGAGCAAGCCCCGCCGGAGACACTTTTCTATAACCCCAAACACCCCTATACACGCGCCCTGATCGCGGCCCAGCCGGAGCCGGATATCAATCGCCCTATCGACTTAGGCGAAGTGGCGCGCGGGGCGGGCGATCCGCAAGGTTGGGACGAACCCTTTGCCTTCAACGGTTCGGTCCCGCCTGCGCTAATGGAAATCGAACCCGGCCATAAGGTCCGCTGTCATGCGTAAGATCCGCTCTGCCCTTCGCGCCATCGCCCCTGCTTCTCTGGGTCACAAATACTTCGGGGGGCGGCGCTTTGCGCCGGGGGGCAGCGCCCCCCTCCTCGCTCTGCTGGTCGCATTGGCTTTGCCTCAGACCGCCCCCGCCCAAACCCTTGCCCAAGACAGCGCCTTCCTTGCTGAACAGATCGCGGCGGGTGAGATGCCCCCCATCGCCGATCGCCTACCGTCTGAGCCGCTGGTCGTTGACCTTGCCGCGAAGGGGCGCACCCCCGGCGTGCAGGGCGGAACGCTGCGGACGATGGTGACGCGCTCCAAGGACATCCGGCAGATGGTGGTCTATGGCTATGCGCGGCTGGTGGGGTACACCCATGACTACCAACTGGCCCCGGATATTCTGCGCGATATCACAATTGAAGAGGGGCGCATCTATACGTTGCATCTGCGCGCCGGGCATCGCTGGTCCGATGGCGCGCCGTTTACGTCCGAGGATTTCCGTTATTGGTGGGAGGACATCGCCAATAACGAACAACTTTCCCCCTCTGGCCCGCCGGATTTCATGCGGAATGAAGGCGCGATGCCCACTGTGACTTTCCCGGATGAGACTACCGTGCGCATGGAATGGGCGCGGCCCCATACCGGGTTTATCCAGCGACTGGCGCAAGCCCGCCCGCCCTTCATCTATCGCCCGGCGCATTATCTCAAGCAGTTCCACAATGGTTACACCGATGAGGACACACTTCAGGCAAAGGTCGAAGACAAGCGAGTGAACTCATGGGCGGCACTGCATAACCGCTATGATAACATGTACAAAAACGACAACCCGGACTTGCCGAGCCTTCAGCCCTGGATCAGCAAGACGCGGGGCAAAAAGTCGGCCCGCTATATCTTTGAGCGCAACCCGTTCTTTCACCGCGTGGACGTGAACGGCGTGCAACTGCCGTATATCGACGTGGTCGAGATGAGCATCGTCGGCGGTGGTCTGGTCGCTGCCAAGGCCAATGCGGGCGAGGCGGATTTGCAGGCGCGGGGCCTTGATTTCCGCGATGTGTCGATCCTGAAGAAGGGCGAGTTGGACGGCGGGAACTATTTTACCCGCCTTTGGGCGAATGGCGCGGCCAGCCAGATCGCGATTTATCCGAACCTCAACTTCAATGACGCGGTATGGCGCGACGTGATCCGCGACGCGCGCTTTCGGCGCGCACTGTCTTTGGGGATCGACCGGCGCATGATCAACCGCGCTTTGTATTTCGGCATGGCACGCGAAGGCGGCATGACTGCGCTGGCGCGTTCCCCCCTGTTTGACCCAAAACTCGTCTCGAAATGGGCGCTTTACGACCCCGCCGCCGCCAACGCTCTGCTGGATGAGATAGGGCTGACAGAGCGCGATGGTCGTGGCATCCGCCTGCTGCCCGATGGCCGCCCGATGGAGTTTGTGATCGAAACCGCTGGGGAGCGGCAGGAGGTGGAGAACGCGCTCGCCATCGTCACCGACACGTGGCGCGACATTGGTGTGAAGCTGATCATGCGCCCGCTGGATCGCGATATTCTGCGCAACCGAGTCTATGCCGGGGCGACGATGGGGTCAGTCTGGTTCGGCTGGGACAATGGGTTGATGACGCCCCTAACCCCGCCTGATTTCGCAGCCCCTGTGCAGCAAGAGTTCCTCGCTTGGCCGAAATGGGGCCAGTATTATCAGACCGGCGGTGCCAATGGCGAAGCGCCGGATATGCCCGAAGCGCAGCGCTTGATAGAACTGGCCAAGGGCTGGCGGCACACGCCGGATGTGCAAGAGCGGCGTGAAATCTGGTCGGAAATGCTGTCGATCCACGCTGATCAGCAATTCGCCATCGGCATTCTGGCCGAAGCGCCGCAGCCGGTGGTGGTAAACAAAAAGCTCCGCAACGTCCCAGAAGCTGGGAAATGGGCCTGGGATCCGGGCGCGCATTTCGGCGTCCACCGGGTTGACGAGTTCTGGTTTGACGAAAAGGGTTCCAATTCGTGAATTTTCTACGCTACGCAGTCTATCGGCTGCTGACGATGCTGGGAACGCTATGGGTGGTTTCCATCCTTGTTTTCGTCATCATCAACCTGCCCCCCGGCGACTACCTGTCGAACCAAATCGCAGAGCTGCGCGCAACCGGTCAGGCCGAAGGTGTGGCCAAGGCCGAGTTTCTGCGGATCGAGCACAACCTCGATAAACCCCTTTGGATGCAATACCTGATCTGGGTCGGCTTCGCGCCGGGCACGCAGGGGTTTTCAGGACTGGTTCAGGGCAATCTGGGTTGGTCTTTCTATAACGACGCACCGGTGGCCGAGATTGTTGGCGGCAAGGTCTGGGCCACGGTGTTCCTGAACCTCGCCGTGGTGCTGTTCATCTATGTCACGGCGGTTCCCTTGGGCGTTTTGGCGGCGGCGCGGAGCAAGTCGTGGATTGACTATACCTCGTCCTTCATTGGCTATCTGGGGCTTGCGACGCCGAATTTCCTGCTGGCGCTGATCCTTTATTACTATGGGCGCAAATATATCGGCCTGCCCATTGGCGGCTTGATGGACCCGGCGTTTGAGGGGCAGCCGCTGTCGTGGGAGAAGGTCAAATCAGTGCTGATCCACCTGATCGTGCCCACTTTTGTCATCGGCACCGCTGGCGTGGCCGCGATGATGCAACGCCTGCGCGCCAATATGCTGGACGAGCTTGGGAAGCCTTATGTGGAAACTGCTATCGCCAAGGGTATGACGCCTTCGCGGATGCTGTCGAAATACCCGCTGCGCATGGCATTTAACCCCTTCGTGGCGGATATCGGCAACCTGTTGCCCTCGCTCATCTCTGGCTCTGTCATCATCTCGGTCGTGATGAGCCTGCCGACCATTGGCCCCGACCTGCTGGCTGCACTGAAGACGCAAGATCAGTTCCTTGCGGGCTTCGTGCTGATGTTCGTGGCGCTGCTGACGCTGATTGGCACGATGATCTCTGATCTGCTGCTGGTCCTGCTTGATCCGCGCATAAAATACGGAGGGCGTGGCTGATGGCGAACCTTCCTGACGGGCGTTACGTTGACGAGCTGCCCTATGATCCCGAAGAGAACCTGTCCGCCGTTGAGCGCGCCGATATGGATGCGCCGTCGACGGTTCTGATCTGGCGGCAATTCAAGAAGCACCGGCTTGGCCTGATTTCGGGCATTTTCCTGCTGATCTGCTATATGCTGCTGCCCATTGTTGGCCTCATCGCCCCTTACGGCGCGAATGAGCGGAACGCGGACCACCTTTATGCCCCGCCGCAATCCATCAATTTCTGGCATGAGGGGGAGTTTATCGGGCCTTACGTCTATCCCATCACGGGTGAAGCGGATCTGGTGAAGTTCCAATGGGCCTACACCACCGACACCGCGACGCCGCGCAAGCTACAATGGTTTTGTGAGGGCGCGGAATATAGGCTGTTCGGTCTTGTGAAATCCGACACGCATCTGTTCTGCGCACCCGAAGGGGCGACTGTGTTTCTGTGGGGCTCGGACAGGCTGGGGCGCGATGTATTTTCGCGCATCCTCTATGGGGCGCAATTGTCGCTGACTGTGGGTTTGATCGGCATCACCGTCAGTTTCATCCTTGGCATCGGCTTTGGCTCGATCGCGGGGTATTTCGGCGGCAGGATCGACTGGGTGATCAACCGTATGATCGAGATTTTGCGAAGTCTGCCGGAATTGCCGCTATGGCTTGCCCTCTCGGCAGCGGTCCCGTCAAGTTGGGGGCCTGTGGCGGTGTTCTTCATCATCTCGATCATTCTGGGCATACTCGATTGGCCGGGGCTGGCGCGGGCGGTGCGAAGTAAGTTCCTTGCCCTGCGTGAGGAAGAATACGTGCGCGCGGCCGAAATGATGGGCGCGAAACCGTCGCGCGTGATCCGGCGGCATTTGCTGCCAAACTTCTCATCGCACCTGATCGCTTCGGCCACGCTGTCGATCCCGGCGATGATCCTTGGGGAAACGGCGCTCTCGTTCCTTGGCCTTGGCTTGCGCGCGCCTGCGGTGTCGTGGGGCGTGATGCTGAACGACGCGCAGAACCTCGCCTCGATCGAGATTTACCCTTGGACGGCGATCCCCATGCTGCCCATCGTGTTGGTGGTGCTGGCGTTCAACTTCCTTGGGGACGGGCTGCGCGATAGCTTGGACCCGTACAAGTCGTAAGGCGGGGGAAACCCCGCCTCACTCTCAATACCTGAGATCCTATGCGCTTCGTCCTCATCCGCCTGCTCTTCATCCTGATCTTCTTCATCTGTGCCGGGATGGGGTTCTTTTCGCTCATTGGGACAAGCGAGCGAGCGATCCCCCGCGAAACGCCCGGCTATGCGCAGTTGAACCTGCCCGTGCCGCATCGCGACGCCCCCATCCCGCTACATGTGTGGTACCCAGCCGCCGCCCAGACCAAGCCGGGTTTGCTGGCGCAGAACCACCTGTTTTATGGCCACTACGTGCAGCAAGACGCGGCCCCCGCGCCCGGCCCGCACCCGCTGATCCTCGTCTCGCATGGCTCCGGCGGGAACGCACCGCAACTGGGCTGGATCATCAAGGGCCTTGTGCAGGCAGGCTTTGCCGTTGCCGCGCCGAACCATCCCGGAACAACGTCGGGTGATAGCGATCCGTTTCAGACGATTGAAATTTGGAACCGACCGCTCGACCTGAGTGCCGCGCTGGACCGTATGCTCGAAGATGCGCCGCAGGACTTGCAGATTGACCCAAAGCGGCTCGGTGTTATGGGTTTCTCGCTTGGGGGGCACTCGGCGCTGTCGCTGTCGGGGCTGCAAGTGTCGAAACGGAAGTTCATCGACTACTGCACCGAAAACGTCGGCAAGCTAGATTGCGGCTGGATGCAGCGCGCGGGTGTGGATTTTACGACCATCGACGCAGCGCGATATGAAGCGTCCTACAAAGACCCACGCATTACCGCCACTGTCGCCATCGACCCAGCCCTGCCCCGCGCTGTGGCGCAGGAGAGCCTTACCGCGCTGGCCCATCCGGTCCAGATCATAAACCTTGGCGAAACGCTTGAGCGCGTCTCCGTCGGCCTGCGTGCGGACAGCATCGCGCAAGCGCTTCCGGGTGGGAGGTTCACAATGGTGAATGGGTCATGGCATTTCGACTTCCTCGCCGAATGCAGCTTTGCCGGAAAACTTCTGATGGCCGTCATGGCGTCCGAAAACATCTGCGCCGACCCGTATCGCGACCGTGCGGACATTCACGCTGATCTGCGCGCCGTGATCGTCCCGTTCTTTACGCAGGTGCTGAAGCCGTAACGGGCTTAACTCAGTGCCATTTCGCCAGTGGCGGCAGGCTCATCAGCACGGCATTCGCGTCATGCCCGGTTTCCAGCCCGAATTTGGTGCCCCGGTCGTAAACGAGGTTGTATTCGGCATAAAGCCCGCGGTGGACCAGCTGCGTGTCCTTATCCGCCTCGGTCCAATCCTGCACCCGGCGCTTTTCGACCAGCGGCACATAGGCGGGCAGGAAGGCGCGACCGATATCCTGTGTCAGCGCAAAATCCGCATCCCAATCGCCGGTGTTATGGTCATCCATGAAGATCCCCCCGACACCCCGCGCGCGGCCCCGATGAGGCACAAAGAAATACTCGTCTGCCCACGCCTTGAGCTTGGGGTAATGCGCCGCGCCATGGGGGTCGAGATGCGCTTGCTGCGTGGCGTGGAAATGGGCGGTGTCCTCGTCATACTCGATGCAGGGGTTCAGGTCGGACCCGCCGCCGAACCACCATGCGTGCGGCGTCCAGAACATGCGGGTATTCATGTGAACAGCCGGGCAATGGGGGTTCTGCATATGCGCCACAAGACTAATCCCCGAGGCCCAGAACCGCGGATCGTCCTTCATTCCGGTCAAACCTTTGCGCGCCATCATCGCGGCCTGCGCCCTATCGCCCAAGGTACCGTAGACAGTGGAGATATTCACGCCGACCTTCTCGAACACCCGCCCGCCGCGCATAACGCTCATCAGACCGCCGCCGGCGTCACCACCATCATCGGCATGGCGTTTCGTTTCGGTCACTTCGAACCGCCCGGCGGGCGCTTCACTGCCGGTATGACTGTCCTCTAGCCCCTCGAACGCAGCGACAATATCGTCGCGCAGTTGCCGGAACCACGCAGAGGCTTGCGTCTTGCGGGCGTCAAATTGTTCAGTCATGTCGCACTGTCCTGTTTAGTTGACACTTTTCTAGCGCGATTCCGAACGCCCTGCCAAGTTTTTCGTCAATGCGCCGGAGCATGCACCGGGTCGAGCAGCGAGCGACCACCATCCACAGACAGCACTTCACCCGTGATGAAACCAGACGCGTCAGACGCCAAAAACTGAATGACATCAGAGAGTTCTGACGGGCTGGCGATACGGCCAATCGGCGTATTCTCTTCGATTTCCTCCCGCCAATCGCGGTTCTCTTTCAAGCTCGCCTGCATCGAGGCGGACATGACAGAGCCGAGCGCAACTGCATTCACGCGAATCCGATGCGGCGCCAGCGCCAACGCTAGCGAGCGGGTCATCTGGTTTACGGAAGCGGCTGCAATAGAATAGCCCAGTAGGTCCGGCCGAGTGCTGCCAGCCGTGATCGAACTGAGGTTCACAATGGCTCCGCTGGGCCCATCATCCCTGTCTTCACCTTGCTTAATCATACGCTTGGCAACAGCCTTGCTAAGCTTCAGGGCGGTCATCATGTTCTGGTCCAACAGCTCCGACAGCGAATTGTCCTTGGGATCAAACGGATCCGTCGGGTTGAATTGGCGGGCGGCGTTGATCAGAATATCAACCCCATCAAACGCGTCGATTGTGGCTGATATCAGATTTGCGATCGTCAGTTTCTGCCGCAAATCCCCGGCAAAATAGCGGCAATGGCTGTCTTCGGCGGCGCTATCATCCTTGAAATTATGCTCTAGCGCAGCCTCATCACTATCAGCGCACATCACATTGGCACCTGCATCCAGAAAGTGCCGCGCAACGGCCAGACCGATCCCATTGGCGGAGCCGGTGACGATAGCGGTTTTGCCCGCGATGGAAAAAGACATGAAAACGATCCCCAGTTACGCCGTCATCCGCGCAGTGTAGCCTTGGTTAACGCTTCGCGCGAGACCCGGTTTTAGCGTGAAACAGTTTGAACTTCGAAGTGCCTGAAATCTCGGCACATTCCGCGAAATTCTCGTGCAGGGTGCGCTCATATGGCAAGTGGCGATTGGCGACCATCCAGAGGTCTGCGCCCGGTTTCAGCATCCGCGCCGCTGAGGCGATGAAGGCCCGGCCAAGGTCTGGCTCTGCCGCGCGGCCTGTGTGAAAGGGCGGGTTCATGATCACTGCATCGAGCTTGGCGGGCGCGGTCCAGGTCGTCGCATCCGCCCAATGAAACTGCGCGCGCGGGTCGGTGACATTGGTGCGGGCGCAATCCAGCGCCGCGCCATGCGCTTCGAGCAGATGCAGCGCTGTTATGCCGGGGTTTCGCTCGAGCACTTGCGCGGACAGATAGCCCCAGCCTGCGCCCAGATCAGCAACGACGCCGCGTAGCGTCGCGGGCACATGCTCTGCCAAAAGCTGCGAGCCTTGGTCCACCGCATCCGCGGAAAACACGCCCGGCACCGTGCGCCAGCGCCCGTCGATCACCTTTGGCGAGGCGACCCAATCTGCGAACACATCCGAAGGCGCGCACCAGAACAGCTTGCCATGGGCCTTGGAAATTGGCCCCTCAACGGGAGCGCGTTTGCGCATCTCTTTCAGCAGGGAATCCACGCCATCGGTCTTTTGCCCATCCATCAGCACCACGCCCCGGCTCGCCGTCATCGCAGCAGCAATCCGCGCGCGCGCGGCCTCCTTGGCGCGGGGCAGCGTGACCAGAACGGCGTCAAATTGTGCTTCGGGAACAGCGCTTTGCACCTTGATGCCCTTACGTTCCCACGCGGCGGCATCGGGCATCATGTCTTGCACAACGGTGATCTTCGCCTCGCCAAAGGCGCTTAGGTCCAAGCTCGCAGGCGCACCGATGAGCAGCGCGGTTTGCTCAGACGAGATGGGAAGCACGCCCGAGGCGGCCGCAAGGCTCAGACGGGCGGACATGGGCTTGGCCTAGTCTTCTTTTTCCATCGTGCATTGCAGCGGATGCTGATGCCGACGGGAGAAGTCCATAACCTGCGCAACCTTGGTCTCGGCAATCTCATGGCTGAACACACCAACCACGGCGAGGCCCTTTTTGTGCACGGTCAGCATAATTTCAAATGCTTGGGCGTGGTTCAGGCCAAAGAACCGCTCAAGCACATGCACGACGAATTCCATCGGTGTGTAGTCGTCGTTCAGAAGCAGCACTTTATACATCGGCGGCCGCTTGGTCTTGGTCCGCGTGTCAACGATGACAGAGGCGTCGCCCTCGTCATCCTCGTTCTTCGCCATCATCCAAGGTGTAAAAGCCATGCGTCCACTGCTGGTCGGTTTCATTGCGCCTCGGGTTTATATAACCGAAGATGCCCGCGAGGAAAGAGGAAGCTGCGCAAATGCCGCGATCATTAACAACCGTCGCCTTCGATGCAGACGACACACTGTGGCATAACGAGAGGTTTTTCCAGTTAACTCAGGCCCATTTCGCCGATTTGCTGGCCGATTACACGGATCGCGAGACGTTAATGGCGCGGCTGCTTGAGGCGGAGCGTCGCAACCTTGGCCACTATGGCTTCGGCATCAAAGGATTCGTTTTGTCGATGATCGAGACAGCGATTGAGGTGACAGAAGAAGCTGTCCCTGCCGCTGTCATCGCCGAACTTCTGCGCGCAGGCCAAGAAATGCTGTCCCATCCCATCGAACTGCTCCCCCATGCGCGCGAGGCGGTGGAAACGCTCAGCGCAAGCCATCGTGTGCTGCTGATCACCAAGGGCGATTTGCTGGATCAGGAACGAAAACTGGCGCAATCGGGACTGGGTGAGATGTTTGACGGGGTTGAGATCGTCTCGAACAAGACGCCGGACGTGTATCAGCGCATTTTTCACGAACACGGCGAGGGGCCGGAACGGTCGATGATGATCGGGAACTCTATGCGGTCTGACGTCGTTCCGGCGGTCGAGATTGGCGCGTGGGGCGTGTTCGTTCCGCATGGGCTGGAATGGGAGATTGAGAAGGCCGAGCCGCCCATAGACGCGCCGCGCTATCTTTCGAAACCCGATCTGAGCAGCATTCCCGAACTGGTTGCGCAGATCGGCTAACAGGCCGTTAACCGCTTCGCCACATTCCTGCCACATTGCGTCATCTGGGGGCCACATTTCCGCCCGGCCCCATATGTTGATTTTGCACCTGCGAAAAAACAGGGAAACGCTTGCTACACAAGGGTTTATCGAAAGCGGGATTTGTGATAACTTGGAAACAATAAAAAAATGGCCAGTCGAAAAATCGGCGGCCTGAGGCAGAAAAAAAGGCAGGTTCATCGTGAAGGCGGCACGTATTTCGTCGGCCCGGACAGGGCTGTTCCTCTTTGCATTTTTGTGGCTTGTGATCGTCGTGCCCATCAGCGCGATGGCAGCCCCATATGCGGCTATGGTGGTGGATGCGCGCACAGGCAAGGTGCTGCATGCACGCAATGCAGACACTCGTCTGCACCCAGCCTCTCTCACCAAGATGATGACGCTTTATGTCGTCTTTCAGGCGGTGGAGCGGGGCGAGATTTCGCTGGATAAGAAGGTGAAAATCTCCAAACACGCGGCGAGTGAGCCGCCCTCGAAGCTGGGCCTGCGCGCCGGGCAACGGATTGCGCTGCGCTATTTGATCCGTGCAGCGGCGGTGAAATCGGCCAATGACGCGGCCACTGCGATTGGGGAAGCTATCTCTGGCTCCGAAGCGGCGTTCGCGCGCCGGATGAACCGGACTGCCAAATCGCTGGGCATGACCCGGACGACATTCAAGAACGCCCATGGCCTGACCGAGAGCGGCCACCTGTCCTCTGCGCGCGATATGACGACATTGGGGCGGCATATGCTCTATGACTATCCGCAATATTATAACCTGTTTTCACGCACTTCGACCCATGCCGGGATCAAGTCAGTGAACAA
>CAZPXE010000093.1:0-10265 GCA_964590545.1 uncultured Rhodobacterales bacterium
ACCTCATTGGCCAGCCACTGAGAGCCGTTCTCCAGCAGCAACGCCTCATGGGCCAGAACCGCCTCCGCGTCGCCGACCGTTTGGAACACCAGCAGCCCTTGATCCATCTCGTTCAGGCGCAAGTGCAGCAACGCATCTTCGAGCTCGCGCGCACAGCGCAGCATCCATGCCTGATCACCCAGCGCGGTGAACGCGCCCATGTCGGCAGGCGCATCCTCTTTCGGCCCATGTACGGTGATCGTGGCCGAGCGCGCGGCGCGGTCCAACGTCACCTCAACGGTGGAATAGGTAACAGACCCATCCTCCCCGATGGTTCGGTCTAGCGGCGTCAGCTTTATCCCCGTTTCGTCCTGCGCAGGGGCCGCCGCCGCAAATTCCGCCGCCCGCTCGCGCACCGTGTCGTCAAATTTCGAGTTTGGGATGACCTCATCCACCAAACCCCACTCGCGCGCGCGCTTGCCCTTCACACCTTCCTCGGTGGAGCAGAACACATCCGCCCGGTCGCGCCGCACCTTGCGCTTATCCGTCACCCGCGTCAGCCCGCCCGTTCCGGGAAGCACCGCCAGCAGCGGCACCTCCGGCAACGCGACCGAAGACGCAGAATCATCCGTCAGCATCAAATGATTGCAGGCCAGCGCCAGTTCATACCCGCCGCCCGCACAGGCCCCCTTGATCGCCGCGATATACTTCTGACCGCTCTCCACCTCGGCGGCCTCGTAGCTGTTGCGCGTCTCATTGGTGAACTTACAGAAATTGACCTTATGGCTATGCGCCGCGCCGCCCAGCATCCGAATGTTTGCGCCCGCGCAGAACACCTTCTCCTTGCCAGACTGCATCACGACAACGCGCACTTCCGGATGCTCAAACCGCATCCGCTGCACCACATCATTCAGCTCAATATCGACGCCCAGATCGTAGGAGTTCAGCTTCAGCTGATAGCCGTCAAACAGCCCGCCATCCTCGTCCACATCCATCGTCAGCCACGCCACCGGCCCGTCATAGTCCACCCGCCAATGGCGATAGCGGCTCGGGTCGGTCTGAAAGTCGATTCTCGCTGGCATAACGGGCTCCCTGTTGATCGGAACCTAGGAAGGCTTTCCGCAGGGGTACAGGAATTTCAGCATAATAATGATGAATATTGCTCAATAATCGGCCTTCACCACCAATTTAATGCATTATAACGCATTTTTGGTCAAAAACTGCCCAATCGCCCCGACCACAACCTCTGGCTGTTCCAACTGCGGCGCATGCCCTGCCCCCTCCAGCATCCGCACCTCCACCGGCGACGGGGAACGCGCCGCGATCACCTCCACCTGCGCCGCCGTGCCATAGGCATCCTCGCTCCCTTGGATCGCAAGGATCGGGACAGGCACCGTATCCAGCACATCTTCCACATTCCAAGCCGCAAAATCCGGGTGCAACCAACTGTCATTCCAGCCCCGAAACGCACATTCCACGTCCCGGTGGTACTTCCCGAGCTTCGCCGCCAAATCGCCCGTCTCAAACGCCTCGCGCGCCGTCTTGATCGCGGCAAGCCCCATAGCTTCGGTAAAGAAATGCGGCGCAATCAACACCGCCGCCGTCACCCGCGTGTCCCGAACCGTTCCGGCGTGAATAGCCGCAATGCTCGCCCCATCGGAATGCCCAATCAGCGCGCCCTTTTGAAAGCCAAACGCGTCCAGAACCTTTGGCAACACCTCGAGCGCCTCGCGCGTCATGTAATCCAGCGGGCGGGGCAAGTCCGCCGCCTCCGAGGCCCCATAGCCTTGCCGGGAATACACGAACACGCCGCAGCCCGTCGCCTGCGCCAATCGCTGCGGAAAATCCCGCCACAGCGCAGCGCAGCCCAGCCCTTCATGAAGCAGCACCAGCGTCGGCGCATCGCCCGGTGCAGGCCCAAAGCAGCGATATTCCAGCGCCTTGCCGCCTGCTGTCAGAAAACCCGGCTCACCCCACCGGATCACACCGGATCACGCAGCTTGAACCTTTGGATTTTGCCCGTCGCGGTCTTGGGCAGATCATCGACCACCTCGACCCAGCGCGGGTATTTCCACTTGCCGATCTTGTCCTGCACCAGCGCCTTGATCTCGCCTTCCAGATCGCCCTCCACGGCCTCTTTCAGCACCACAAACGCCTTCGGTTTCTCCAGCCCGTCGCCGTCGCAGGCCGGAACCACCGCCGATTCCAGCACGGCGGCGTGCGATGACACCGCCTGCTCGACCTCAAACGGGGACACCCAAATCCCGCTCACCTTGAACATATCATCCGTGCGTCCGCAGTAGATATACCGCCCATCCGCGCGCTGTTCATACTTGTCGCCCGTGCGCGTCCACGCGCCCTCAAAAGTGGCCCGAGATTTCGCCCGCTGGTTCCAATACCCATCCGACGCCGACGCGCCGCGCACCAAAAGCTCGCCGACCTCTCCGTGGGCAACCGCTGCTCCGGCCTCATCCACAAGTCGCAGATCATAGCCCGGCACCGCAACGCCAGAGGTGCCGTATTCAAGGTTCCCCTCCGCGTTGCTCAGGAAAATATGCAACATCTCGGTCGAACCGACACCGTCCAGAATATCCGCCCCGATGAAACCCTTCCACTTCGCGCCCACCTCCGCAGGAAGCGCCTCTCCGGCCGAGATACAAAGCCGCAGCCCATGCTCCGGCGCGCCCGAGCGCTCCATCTGCGCGACCATGGCAGCATAGAGCGTTGGCACCCCGGCAAAGATCGTCGGGCGGTGGGTTTCAAGCGCCGCCAGCATCCCGTCCGGCACAGGCCGCCCGCCCCATAGCAGCGTGGTCGCGCCCACGTGCATCGGAAACGTCACCGCGTTCCCCAGCCCGTAGGCAAAGAATATCTTTGCCGCCGAGAGCATCACGTCGTCCTCGCGGATCTTCAGCACCTGTTCGCCATAGGTCTGCGCCGTCGCCCGCAACGCCCCATGCACATGCTTCACGCCCTTGGGCTGGCCCGTCGAGCCGGACGAGTACAACCAGAACGCCACCTCATCCGCGCTGGCAGGCACGGTTTCAAGCACCTGCGCGCCCGCCATGAAATCCGCGTAACTTTGCGTGCCGTCGGGCGCGTCGCCAATCACGATCACCCGGTCGATCCCATTGGCGCGCGCAGCTGGTTCCGCCACCGCCCAAAGCGGCGCAGACACAATCAACGTCCCGCAGCGGCTATCCTTCAGGATCACATCATAAAGGTCCGTCGACAGAAGCGTATTCAGCAGCACCGGGATCACCCCGGCCTTCAGACAGCCCCACAGCACTTCGGCATATTCGATCTGATCGAGGATCAGGCACGCCACCCGCTCCTCGCGCCGCAGCCCTGCGCGCCTGAGCGCCCCGGCAACCTGCCCGGACCGCTCCGCCAACGCGCCATATGTCAGGCTGCGCCCGCCTGCGCCAATCTCCTGAAACGCCACCTTGTCCGCGCGCCCCTCGCGCAGATGCCGGTCCACAAACCAATCCGCCGCATTGCCGCTGATCTGCATCCCAATTCCTCCCAAAACGTGACGCGCGATGCGCTCAGATTGCGAAGATTTGGCGGGCATGGCTAGGAAAAGCCAAAGCATTTGGTGCGAAAAACTGCAATTCCTCGCGCCTCAATGCACTATAAAGCCAAATTCTCACAGCTATTCAGGACTCTGCGTCCCGGTCAGCGTCGGCGTCAACGTCAGCGAGATCGGCTCCAATCCATCCACCCCGCCGGTAATCACATCCCCCGGCTGCACGGGCCCAACCCCCGCTGGTGTCCCGGTCAGGATCACATCCCCCGCGCCCAAGCGATAGAACCCAGACAGATGCGCGATCACTTCCGGCACGGACCAGACCAGCTCTTCCAGCGTCGCGTCTTGCCGCGTCTCGCCATTCACATCTAGCCAGATACGCTGCCCCGCCACGGTGAAATCGCGCGCGATGGGCGCAAGCACGGCAGCATTCTCTACATCTTTGCCCAGTGACCACGGGCGGCGATGGTCCTTGCCGTCCTGCTGCCGATCCCGCCGCGTCATGTCCAGTGCGCAGCTATGTCCCAGCACCTGCGCCCCGTCGCCAAGGTACACGGCCAGTTCCATTTCGTGATGATAGTTCGACGTGCCCTGCGGGAAGGACACAACTGCCCCGCTCAGACAGGCATGCGCCGGGGATTTGGTGAAATACCAAGGGGCCTCGCGGTCCACATCGCCGCCCATTTCCTTGGCGTGTTTTTCGTAGTTGCGGCCCACGCAGAAGATGCGCCGCACGGGGAAGCCAAGATCCGTGCCCGCAATCGGAACCATCGGCGCGGGCATCGGCGGGAAAAGTGGGGTCATTCGTCAGTTTCTTTCAAAGCGGCGTTCAGGTCGCGTTTCAACATCAGGCTCAGCAGCGTTTCACCCTGACACGGGATCACCGCGTCATGGATGAAGATCGGCCCGCTTGTGCGTGTCGGTGCGGGTTTGCGCGCAGGCGCGGCGCTCCAAGACGGCGCGAAGAAGGGCAAAGGCAAAGCAATCATATGGCACCCTACCCCAACAAACGCCCGTCTTCCAAGAAAGGCCCCCTAAAAACCTTTCTTCAAGAAAGGTAAAACCCGACCTTTCTTGCAAGAAAGGTCCAACAGCGTTTCTTCAAGAAACGCCCCGCGCCAGCAACGTCAAATGCGTGTCGCCATAGCGCCGATGCGCCACAAGAACGAACCCCTCTGGTGCCTCTTGCGGCGCGCTCTCTTCCCAAACCACCAGCGCATCGAGTGCCAGCCAGCCCCCGGCCAGCGCCGCCGCGAGCGCCTTCTCCCCCAGCCCTTTGCCATAAGGCGGGTCCAAAAACACCAGATCATGCGCGACCGTCGCCGCCCGCAGCTTCAGCGCATCCTGCTTGAGCACCGTACATTCCGCGCCGCAGCCCAGCTTCCCGATGTTCTCGGCAATCAACCGCTGCCCAACGCGCCCGCTTTCCACAAACGTAACCGCCTCAGCCCCGCGCGACAGCGCCTCCAGCCCCAGCGCGCCCGTCCCGGCAAACAGGTCCAGCACCACCGCCCCGTCCCACTCAACCCGCGCGTTCAGCACGTTGAACAGGCTCTCGCGCACCCGGTCCGGGGTGGGGCGCAGATGGGCCGCCACATCGCCCTTGCCCAGCGCCGCGAGCCGTGTTCCCCGAAAGCGCCCAGAAATAATTCTCACGCTTTCAGCAGCGCTTTCAGGTCCGTGGCCGGATCGCCCACCGCCTCTGGCGCGGGCGATTTCCCGGCCTCAATCAGCCGCTTGCCGATCATGTAACCGCGCGGGTCATTGGCCGCATCCACCGCCAAAAGCGCCTCGCCCGCGTAGTACCAAAAGGAGGCCGTCTGCCCCTCACCCTGACGCGTCACCACCCGGTCATAGCCCGTGTTCAGCCCCGCGATTTGCAGTTTCACATCATACTGATCCGACCAGAACCACGGCTTTGCGACGTAATCGACCCCGCCGCCCATGATGTTCTGCGCCACCACTTCCGCCTGATCGATTGCGTTCGGCACGCTCTCGAGCCGGATACGCGCGCCGCGATACGGGAAGGAGGCGCAATCGCCCGCCGCCCAGATACCCGGCACGTTCGTCCGCCCCTGCGCGTCGGTCTTGATCCCGTTCTCAATCTCGCAGCCCGCCGCCTCGGCAAGCGCGATACCGGGGCGAATACCCACACCAACAATGACAAAATCCACGTCCAACGAAGTTCCGTCACTCAGCACCGCAGCGGACACATGCCCGTCGCCCTCCAGCCGCTCCAGCCCGACCCCTTCGCGCAGATCGACGCCATGCCCTGTATGCAGCGCCCGGAAATAGGCGCTCGTCTCCGGCGCGGCGACCCGTTGCAAAATACGCTCGGCCATCTCCACCAGCGTCACTTGCAGCCCTAACTTCGAGGCGACCGCCGCAGCTTCCAGCCCGATATAGCCGCCCCCGACGATCAGCACCCGCGCCCCTTCGCTGAACCGCTGGGCCATTGCGTCGACGTCGTCCAGCCCGCGCACGGTGAACACACCGTCCAAATCACCGCCGATACTCGCAGGCAGCGTGATTGGCGCAGACCCGGTCGTCAGAACCAGATCATCATAGGCCAGCACCTCATCGCCAAGGGCCACGGTCTTGGCCGCCGCATCAACCCCGGTGACCTCAGCGCCAAGGCGCAAGGTTATCCCCTGCTCGGCATAGAAACTCTCGGGCCGCAGAAACATCCGTTCCAGCGCCATATCGCCCAGCAGATAGGCTTTCGACAGAGGCGGGCGTTGATAGGGCGGCGCGGTTTCGGCCCCGATCAGCGTCACTTCGCCCTCAAACCCGGAATTGCGCAGCTTGGCCACACAAGACGATCCCGCCTGCCCGGCCCCCACAACGATGACATGCCCCATTCGATCCGCCTTTCCGCTGGTCCCTGACTGGCGCGGACCCTATATCCTTTGGCAAGACAAACACAATCGCAAGAAAGGACGATCCATGGCGATTTCGGTAGGAGACATGCTGCCCGATAGCACACTGGTGGAACTGGGCGCTGAAGGCCCACAACCGGTAGCATTGGCGGACAAGCTGAAAGGGCGCAAAGTGGCGCTGTTTGCGGTGCCGGGTGCGTTCACGCCCACCTGCCACTCGGCCCATGTGCCCAGCTTCATCCGCACCAAGGACCAGTTCGACGCGAAAGGCGTGGACGAGATCATCTGCGTGTCGGTCAACGATCCGTTCGTGATGAAAGCCTGGGGTGAGGCGACAGGAGCGTCTGCGGCCGGGATCACCATGCTCGCCGATGCAGGCAGCGAATTCACCACCGCCATCGGCATGAATTTCGACGCGCCGCCCGCTGGCCTCATGGCCCGCTCCAAGCGCTACGCGATGCTGGTGGAAGATGGCAAAGTGTCTGTGCTGCAAGCCGAAGAAAGCCCCGGCGTGTGCGAAGTGTCCGGCGGCGAAGCCCTGCTGGACGCGATCTAAGCGACGGCATTATCGGGGTGGGCAAATTGCCCACCCTACGTCGAAACGTCCCAACCATTGTAGGGTGGGCAATACTGCCCACCGTATGCGACATCATTCCAAGCAACCGTAGGGTGGGCAATACTGCCCACCTAACTAGGCATCTACCCCGCCAACCCTTCCATCTTTCGCGCAAGCTTCGCGTCCAGCGCCGAGAGCCCGCCGACGTCATGGGTCGTCAGGGTCACGTCCACCGTTTTGTAAACATTGAACCATTCCGGGTGGTGGTCCCATTTCTCGGCCCAGATGGCAACTTGGGTCATCCAGCCGAACGCCTCGACGAAATTGCCGAACACGAAGCTTTTGTGGATCGCATCGCGCCCCTCGACCATCTCCCACCCGGCGGCGAACAGTGGCTCCAGCAGCGGGCCGCGTGTGTCTTCGCTTAGCTTTTCCATCAATCCTGCTCCTCTACATCCACTTTGCGGAACGGGCCGTAGCTGGTCAGGATCTCAACATCCTGCTCAATCGCCTCCCGCTCCTGCTCCAGATAGTCGGCGATAGCGTCCGCGAAGCCCTCGTCGCGCATCCAATGCAACGAGTGGGTTACCGTCGGCAAATACCCCCGCGCCAGTTTGTGCTCGCCCTGCGCACCGGCTTCCACCCGGTCCAGCCCGTGCGTGATCGCGTAGTCGATCGCCTGATAATAACACAACTCGAAATGCAGGCAGGGGTGATGTTCAACACAGCCCCAATAGCGACCATAGAGCGCCTCGCGCCCGATGAAATTCAGCGCCCCGGCAACGGCGCGCCCCTCGCGCATGGCCAGCACCAGCACCACGTCATCGCGCATCCGCTCCTGCACCATATTGAAGAAGCGACGGGTCAGATAGGGCATCCCCCATTTGCGCGCGCCCGTGTCCTGATAGAATTCCCAGAACGCATCCCAATGCTCGGGCTGGATCGCATCGCCCGTAAGCTGCACGATCTCGCCCCCAAACGCCTGCGCCTGCGCGCGCTCTTTGCGAATGTTCTTGCGCTTGCGGGAGGACAGCGAGGCGAGGAAGCCGTCGAAATCCGCATAAGCATCGTTGAGCCAGTGAAACTGCTGCGAGGCGCGCGGCATCAGACCCAACTCGGCCCCCCGCTGTGCCTCATCCTCGGTGCAGAAGGTAAAGTGCAGCGAGCTGATCCCGTTATTTGCGCCAAGCTGCGTTGCGCCTTGGATCAGTGCCTGCGTGCCAAGGTCCTCGAACTCCGGCTTGGTCAGAAACCGCCGCCCCGTTGCGGGCGTAAACGGCACCGCCACTTGCAGCTTGGGATAATAACGCCCGCCCGCGCGCTCATAAGCATGGGCCCAATTGTGATCGAAAATGTATTCGCCCTGGCTGTGGTTCTTCACATACATCGGCGCGACCGCGATGATCTGATCGTCGGCCTTGGCCACCAGATATTGCGGCTGCCACCCCGTGCCCGCCCCGACCGAGCCGCTGTCTTCCAGCGCCATTAGAAACCGGAACGTCGTGAACGGATCGCGCGGCGGGTGGCCATCGGCGGTTTCCGGGCAAGCACAGGCATCCCAATCCTGCGCACCGATCTGGGCGAGGCTGCCGATCACTTCGATTTGGATTTCCTGAACGCTCATTGCGGGCCTCTATCAGGGACCTTCAACAGAAGGGCCTTGGTCTGGTCATGGGCTTAAACTTGGCGCGGCAGGCCCGCCGTTCAAGCCAGAAATGGCGCAAGATACCCCTCAAACGTGATCCCATCCGCCACCTTGCGCGCCTGTGCCTCATCTTGCGGCGACTTGACCGTCCAGCACAGCACCCTCGCCCCGCCCGCCTTCAACTGCGCCACGCGGGGGCGGGCAAGATCGGCGAGTTCATGGCTGATGAAACGCGCGCCCAGCCGGTCGTAATCCGGGATGCCCCGAAGCGGCGCGCAAACCTCTTCCGGCAGGCCCCACTCCACCGGATCATAGGCGCTGGTCACAAGGCCCCGTGGCACGTCCGGCGCGGCGTCGGCAAAGGCTGCAACGCTATGCGGGTTGAAAGACATGACCGCCAGCGGGCCGTCATAGCCTTGGATCGCCTCTGCCACGGCGCGCTCCAGCGGCCCGACATCGGGGCCCATCGCGCCATCCTGATCCTTGATCTCGATCAGCAGCGGCACATGGCCTGCGACGATCTCCAGCACCTCCGGCAGGCCGGGAATACCCTCCGCCCCGCCGGTCAGTGTGACTTTTTGCAGGGCATCGGACGACATCAGCCGCACCGCGCCCGCCTGCCCCGTCAGCCGCTTCAGCTTGTAATCATGGAACACCATCGCCGCGCCATCGGCACTGAGTTGGACGTCAATCTCAATCCCGTAGCCCGCCGCCATCGCCGCGCGGATTGCCGCGCGCGAGTTTTCAGGCCGCCCCTCCGCCACATCATGCAGCGCACGATGCGCCAGCGGGACCGCCGTGAAGGCGGCAGGCAGCGCGGGTCCGCTCATGTGAGTTGGAAGATGCCTTCAATCTCCACCGCCACGCCCAGCGGCAACGCGCCAGCCGAGACAGCCGAGCGGGAATGTGGCCCCACATCATCGCCCAGCGCTTCGACAAGGAAATCCGACGCGCCGTTGATGACCTGCGGCTGCTGGGTGAAATCAGGCGTAGAATTGACAAACCCTGTCAGTTTCACCACGCGCTTGAGCCGATCCATCTCGCCGCACGCCGCCTGCACCTGAGAGAGCAGCGACAGCGCGCAGAGCTTCGCAGCTTCCGCACCTTCCTCGACCGTCAAATCCGCGCCCACTTTGCCAGTCACAAACTCCCCGTCCCGGATCGGGATCTGGCCGGAAACGAACAGCAAATCGCCCACCTGCACATAAGGAATGTAATTCGCCGCGGGGGCGTTGGCTTCGGGCAGCGTGATGCCGGCATCGGCAAGGCGTTGAGTGATGGACATGGGAAAACCTTTGGTCGTGAACATTGCGGCGCAAGCTAATCCCAGAGCGGAGGGGAGGAAAGGGCCAATTGCGTCGGCGGGGTCGACTGCGGGACGACCCAGCCCGCGGATTGCGCGGGAATTGCGAAAGGGATTGCCCAGTGATTGCCTCGTGATTGACCAGAGATTGACCCGTGAATGCCCGTGGATAGCGCGGGAATTGCCCAGAGGTTGCGCGGGGAATGCCCGTGCCCTTGGCGTGATCGCGCGCGCCTCGATCGTCGAGGTCCCGTCCCCGGCAAAGCCCGGGACGGCTGTGCTCTTACGTCTCGCGGAAAGCCCGGTTGAAGTAATCCAAAAGCGGCTTGGTCAGATAGACCAGTGGCGAGCGGTCGTCGGTGCGGATATACGCC
>CAZPXE010000094.1:0-10198 GCA_964590545.1 uncultured Rhodobacterales bacterium
TCGATATTGCCGAAATTCCCCTGCCCGTCCACGAGCGGGTAGCGGACGTTAAAATCCTGCGCGAGTCGGGCCATCGCGTCATAGATTGCGGCGTCGCCATGAGGGTGGAAATCGCCCATCGTGTCGCCAGAAATCTTCGCGGATTTCAGGAATTTCCCGTTAGACGCGAGCCTAAGCCGATGCATTGCATAAAGAATCCGGCGGTGAACCGGTTTCAGCCCGTCCCGCGCATCGGGCAGCGCGCGGTGCATGATGGTCGACAGCGCATAGGTCAGATAGCGGTCCCCGAGCGCGCGGCGAAGCGGCTCAGACAGGTCTGCTTGGCTGATCTTGGGGTCTTCATCGGTGTCGGACATAGATGCTGTGTAGCGGCGGGATTTGCGCCCTTCAAGCGGGTTGCACGGAAATGCGCGTGATTTAGGCAAATTGTCAGGAATTGGGCGGTTTACGCAATTTACTGCAATCGCGACAATTTGGCCACGCGGGGGAATAGGTCAGGTTTTTCCCACTCTGCTTTGACGGGAATGTGATGTAGATAGGCGGTGTTGGGATCGGTCTGTGCGTGTTTCTGCTTTTTTGCGCGGGCCTTTTTTTCGGGGAGCCACTGCCATGGCACGTCTTATTATTTGTACTTTCGCGTTCCTGGGTTGGGCGTTTTATGAAATGAGCGGTGGCGCTGATTTCGAGCCTGCGAGTGCGCGGCTAACAAATGTCAAAGAAAACCCGTTGATGCCGGTGGTCAGCACCGCCGGGGCGGAGCCTGTGGCCGCGCGTGTTGGCACGCAGGTGACGCGGGTGTCGTTGAACCTGACCAGTGTGGAAGACGTGTTGAGCGGCAATGATCGCCGGACGCGGGTGCTGCCCCAGCAACAAAGCGAGACCGCCGCCACTGAAATCGCGCCTGCCCGTCAGGGCGAGAGCGTGGCGATTATTCCGAGCCTTGTGAACGGGGCGGATGCGTCCAACGTGGTGGAAGTTGCTGCCGTGGCCACGCCAGCGCCTGCGACGTTGAGCGACTTTCGGTCTGTCACCGGGAACCGTGTGAATGTGCGCGGCGGGCCGAGCACTGCCTTTGGCGTTGTGGGCCGGTTGGTGCGCGGCGACGAGGTGGAAGTGCTTGAGGACACTGGCGATGGCTGGATTAGGTTCCGGGCGCTGGACAGCGAGACGACCGGCTGGGTTGCGGATTTCCTGCTGACCAGCGGCTAACGGTCTTGCACTTGGGCGCGCGGTGGGTGCTACTGCGCGCATGGCGGATACATCTTCTCAGAAAACGATATTGATCACCGGCTGCTCGGCGGGCGGGATCGGCTATGATTGCGCGCATGGGCTGCGCTCGGCTGGCTGGCGGGTGTTTGCGTCCTGCCGCAGAGCCGAGGATTGCGCGGCGTTGCAGGCGGAGGGGTTTGAGAGCCCTTTGATCGACTATAGCGACGCTGCGAGCATTCATGCCGGGCTCGCCGAGGTGTTGGACGCCACGGGCGGGACGTTGGATGCCCTTTTCAACAACGGCGCCTATGCGGTGCCCGGCGCGGTAGAGGATTTGCCGACGGATGCGTTGCGCGCGATTTTCGAGGCGAATTTCTTTGGCTGGCATGAGCTGACACGCGCCGTGATCCCGGTGATGCGCGCACAAGGGCATGGGCGGATTGTGCAGAATTCCAGCGTGCTGGGCTTGGTGACGATGCCGTGGCGCGGGGCTTACAACGCGACCAAGCACGCGCTGGAGGGGTTGACGGACACGCTGCGGATTGAACTGGCGGATACAGAAATCAAGGTGGTTCTGATTGAACCGGGGCCGGTGACGTCGAAGATCCGGGTGAACTCCATTCCGCATTTCGAAAAGTGGATCGACTGGAAAGCCTCGCCGCGCAAGGCGCAGTATGAGGCGCAGTTGCTCAAGCGGCTTTATGAGGGCGGGAATGGGCCGGATACGTTTGAACTGCCTGCCTCGGCGGTGACGGCGAAGCTGCTGACGGCGCTGACCGCTGCGAACCCGAAGCCGCGATATTATGTCACCACGGCGACCTATATTATGGGCGTGCTCAAGCGGGTGCTGAGTACGCGGATGCTCGATAAGGTGTTGTTGAAGGCGTGATCTGTCAAAAATAGGAATTGCATTCAGATACTTGCGCCCGGTCGGCGCCATCGATCAGCGCCCGAACCGCCCCAACGAAGCGGGGACTGGCCTCCGAAATTGAAGATACCCGCAAAGCATTTTCCTGTTCGCTTTTTGCGCCGGCCCCTCTACATCGCAAAGTCCAAGGAACGGAGACTTCTTCAATGACCAATGATCCGCTGTTCATTCTGATTCTGGTGCTGTGTCTGGCGGTGGTGGTGATCCTTGCGCTGGGGCTGGGCAACTTTGCCAAAGGTGGCGAGGAAGGGTCGAAGGCTTCTAACAAAATGATGCAATACCGGATCATCGCGCAGGCCGCAGCGGTGGCGCTGATCGTGCTGTTTGTCGCGCTGCGCGGACTGTTTGGCGGGGGAGAGTGACGCATGGTCGTCCTGAACAAGATATACACCAAAACCGGCGATGCGGGCGAAACCGCGCTTGGCAATGGCGCGCGGGTGGCGAAACATGCGATGCGGGTGACCGCCTATGGCACGTCGGATGAGCTGAACTCTTTCGTGGGCGTTGCGCGGCTAGTGGCGCAGGGCGACATGGACGTGGCCCTGAGCCGCATTCAGAACGATCTGTTCGATCTGGGCGCGGACCTGTGCCGCCCGGATATGGAGAAAGACGCCGATGCCGAATACCCGCCGCTGCGCATGGCGACGGCGCAGGTGGATCGGTTGGAGGCGGAGATTGACGCGATGAATGGCGATCTGGAGCCGCTGCGCAGCTTCATCCTGCCCGGTGGGTCGGCCCTGTCGGCGCATCTGCACGTCTGCCGGACCGTAGCACGCCGGGCTGAACGGCTCTGCGTGGAACTGGCGACGATGGAGGCGGTCAACACGGACGCGGTGAAATACCTGAACCGTCTGAGCGATTGGTTCTTTGTCGCCGCCCGCGTTGCCAACAACGGTGGCAAAGATGATGTTCTGTGGGTTCCAGGAGCGAACCGCGAGTAAAATGAGCGGCGAACCTTCCAGTGGAAGGTTTGGCGACGGGAAGGGCGGAGCCCCGGCCCGCAGGGCGGGAGCGAACCGCGCGCAGCCGCCCCTGCGAGTTGCGCGCACTGTTAGCGCGCCCATGAAAAAATCGTCTTGAATTTCACGTACGCGGCGTCACTATCGTCGCATATGTCGATTCTGGCCTGTTTTGCGCGCACGTCATCCGCTAGATCAGGCGAGAAGTTTACCCGCGCGGGGCAATCCCCGCGCTCAATTTTTGGGAGTTGCCGCAATGAAGGTCCTGGTGCCGGTCAAGCGCGTGATTGACTATAACGTTAAGGTCCGTGTGAAGGCGGATGGTTCGGGTGTCGATCTTGCCAATGTGAAGATGTCGATGAACCCGTTTGACGAGATTGCTGTTGAGCAAGCCATTCGTCTGAAGGAAGCCGGTCAGGCCGACGAAGTGATCGCCGTTTCCATCGGCGTGAAGCAGGCGCAGGAAACACTGCGCACCGCGCTGGCGATGGGCGCGGACCGGGCGATTTTGGTTGTGGCTGCCGATGACGTTCACACCGATATCGAGCCTTTGACCGTTGCAAAGATCCTTGCCAAGGTCGTCGAAGAAGAGGCCCCCGGCCTTGTTCTGTGCGGCAAGCAGGCGATTGACAATGACATGAACGCGACCGGTCAGATGCTGTCGGCGCTGCTGGGCTGGTCGCAGGCCACCTTCGCGTCGGAAGTGGAAATTGCGGGTGACAAGGCGACAGTGACGCGCGAAGTCGATGGCGGTTTGCAGACGATTGAGGTCGCCATGCCGACCATTATTTCTGTCGACCTGCGCCTGAACGAGCCACGCTATGCGTCCTTGCCGAACATCATGAAGGCAAAGAAGAAGCCGCTGGATGAGAAGACGGCCGCGGATTACGGCGTTGATGCCGCGCCGCGTCTGGAGATTGTGAAAACGGAAGAGCCTGCGACGCGTGCAGCGGGCATCAAGGTTGGCTCGGTCGATGAGCTGGTCGAGAAACTCAAGGAAGCGGGGGCTGTATAATGGCTGTTCTTCTTTTGGCAGAAGTGAATGATGGCGAACTGGCGATGGACGCGACCGCGAAGGCGGTGACGGCAGCGGCGCAGTTGGGTGACGTAACGGTTCTGTGCGCGGGCGGCTCGGCTGCTGCTGCGGGCGACGCGGCGGCTGGCATTGAAGGCGTGGCCAAGGTGCTGGTTGCCGAGGATGCGTCGCTGGCGCATCGCATGGCGGAAAGCACGGCGGCGCTGATCGTGTCGCTGGCGGGCGATTATGAGCATATCGTGGCCCCGGCGACGACCGATGCGAAGAACGTGATGCCGCGCGTGGCCGCGTTGTTGGATTCGATGATCATTTCGGATGCGACGGCGGTTGTGGATGGCGCGACGTTTGAGCGCCCGATCTATGCGGGCAATGCCATTCAGACGGTGAAGTCGGGCGATGCGAAGAAGGTCATCACCTTCCGCACATCGACCTTTGATGCGGCGGGCACGGGTGGTTCGGCTGCGGTTGAGACTGTCGCTGCGGCGGCTGATCCGGCTCTGTCCTCTTGGGTGGAAGACAAGGTTGCGGCGAGCGACCGTCCTGAGCTGACATCGGCTGGCGTGGTTGTGTCCGGCGGGCGCGGCGTTGGGTCTGAAGAAGATTTCGCCATGATCGAAAAGCTGGCGGATACGCTGGGCGCGGCTGTTGGTGCCTCGCGGGCGGCGGTCGACAGCGGCTATGCGCCGAACGATTGGCAGGTGGGTCAGACGGGTAAAGTCGTGGCGCCTGATCTGTACATCGCAGTCGGGATTTCCGGGGCGATTCAGCACCTTGCGGGCATGAAGGACAGCAAGGTGATCGTTGCGATCAACAAGGACGAAGAAGCGCCGATCTTCCAAGTGGCGGATTTCGGGCTGGTTGCGGACCTGTTTGATGCGGTGCCGGAACTGACCTCCAAGCTGGGATAAGCGCGCCCATTCAGAATTAGGACGGCCCGTTGCGTTTGCAGCGGGCCGTTTCTTTTAGAGCGTCGCCAGTTTATGTTCGATCGCCCCTGCAGTGCCACGCCTTGGGCGCTCTCGTGACAGGGGCGATGCGTTGTTCCAGTGAAACCTGGAACCGCTTTAAAGCAGGCTTTCGAGAACCGGCTGGAGCGCATCGGCCACCTCGGCATGAGCGAGCGGGCCCATGATTTCCATGGCGGCGGGCTCTTCCATTTCGTTGAACACCATGCCGTCTGTCCCCGCATTGCGCGCCTCTGGCGAGAGGACCACTTCGACCAATTCGGTGACGGAGGGGCGCAGCGCCTCAAGCATGTCGCGCGTCACATGCAAAGGTTCACAGGGTTTATGCGTCTCATCATCGGGGGTGCGTTCGGAAATCCACACGAATATCAGCCGCCCCTGAATGCGCTGCGTCAGATGGCCAACGCGGGCTTTCCACGCCTCGTGCAACTCCTGCTCGACGATGCGGTAGCGTTCCGGCGAGAGTTGTTTGAGATGCGTCAGCAGATGCTTATTGAAGTGGAAGGCGGCGAAATCCACATCCGGGAAGATGGATTGCAGCATTTTCGTCGCCGACACGAAGCGGTCATTGCGGCGCGGATGGACCTGATAAAGCCGGTTAGACATATTCTGCGCGCCCGGCACTTGCAGCACTGTCACCTGCGCCTGTCGCGCGGCTTCAGGCAAGAAGGGATCGTTCAGGAACACGTCGACCCCGGCATTGATGCAGCCGAAATTGATACAGCTTGGCTGCACGCGCCGGTCCAGCTGATCGACAAAGGGGTCTTCGACATATTTACCGTATGTTTCCGTGCCGCCCAGAAACGCGACAAAAGGCGCGCTCAGATCCTTTTTGGGGCCACGGTATAGCAGTTTTGATTTGCCGTAGCGTACCGGCAAGTAATCGAGCGCACTCTCGCTCAGCGAATCCATAGTCATTTCGCCCACCTCATTTCTATTCACCCGATGCCTTGATAAGCGCCAAAGTGTTGATGTTTTGCTAATGGGCAAATTCGTCACAATTTTGGCGTGGACCAGAGAGGGGCCGGCCCCCTTGCGGCTGCCGCGCAGAGGCGGATAAGTTGCACTAAATCATTGGAGAACGGGCGCGATGGACATCAAGACAGTGGGCGTGATTGGTGCGGGCCAGATGGGGAACGGCATTGCGCACGTGCTGTCTGCCGCTGGGTATGATGTTGTTTTGAATGACATTTCTCAGGACGCGCTGGATGCGGCGCTGGCCAAGATTGGCAAGAACATGGAGCGGCAGGTGCAGCGCGGGAAGCTGGAGGCCGCCGACAAGGACGCGGCGATTGCCCGGATTTCGACCACCACCGCCCTGCCCGATGTGGGCCGCGTCGATCTGGTGATCGAAAGCGCGACCGAGCGGGAGACGGTGAAGCAGGCGATTTTTGAGGACCTTCTGCCGCACCTGTCGCCCCATACGATCCTGACTTCGAACACCTCGTCCATCTCGATCACGCGGCTGGCATCGCGCACGGACCGCCCAGAGCGGTTCATGGGCTTCCATTTCATGAACCCGGTGCCGATCATGCAACTGGTAGAGCTTATCCGCGGGATCGCGACGGATCAGCCAACCTATGCGGCCTGTAAAACTGTGGTTGATAAGCTGGGGAAAACGGCGGCGAGCGCCGAGGATTTCCCGGCTTTCATCGTGAACCGCATCCTGATGCCGATGATCAACGAGGCGGTCTATACGCTGTATGAGGGCGTGGGGAATGTCGAAAGTATCGACAGTTCGATGAAACTGGGCGCGAACCATCCGATGGGGCCGCTGGAATTGGCGGATTTCATCGGGCTGGATACGTGTCTGGCGATTATGAATGTGCTGCATGACGGGCTGGCGGATACGAAGTACCGGCCCTGCCCGCTGCTGACGAAATATGTCGAGGCCGGATGGCTGGGGCGCAAATCGCAGCGTGGGTTTTACGATTATCGTGGCGAGGTGCCGGTTCCGACACGGTAGGGGAGTTCGACGCGCGCCCGGCCACTGCGGGCCGACACAAAAGCTCTTCCGTCAGTCCTTCAGCGACAGCGTATGCTCGCGCAGCCACGCCATGAACTTGCGCGGCTCGTCCTGCAATTCTTCGATCTTCTCAGCCGGGATCGGGTCGCCGACGACGGGGCCTTGCGGCTTGTTCAAGGAATGCACGATTTCGTGCAGCAGCAGACCCTGCCGCAGCATAGGTGAGATTTGGTTGGCGATCTGATAGGCGCGGCTGTTCTGGCCCGGGAAGAACATGGGCACCACAGTCGCGCCGGATTTTCGGATCAGCTTGGCGGTAAAGACGTTCCATTCATCCTCAATCGCCGGGCCCCACCAGCCTTCGGAATGGGCCACGCCGCCCGATGGAAACAGCGCCACAACGCCGCCATCGGCCAGATGGGCCATCGCCTTGGCGCGCATTTCCACGCCTTTGCGCTGCGCATTTTCGTCATGGGGGAAGGGCACGGGGATCATGAAGCTGCCCGCCACTTCGTCAATCACGGTCAGCAAGGACCGGGTCAGGATACGGTAATCGGGGCGCACGCGGCCAATCAGATCGGCAAAAATCATCCCGTCGACCATCCCATGCGGGTGGTTCGCCACGACGATCACAGGGCCAGTTTTCGGGATGCGCGCAAGCTGGTGCTGGGGCGTTGTGAGGTCAATGCCCATCACATCAAGGCACGCGCGCCAAAAGGCCGGACCCTGCGGCGCACCTTTCTTTTCGAATTTGCGGATCAGGCGCAGGATAGTGAGCTTGCCAGTAAACGCCTCTATCACCCGGATGAAGCTGGCCTTCCACGGATCATCGAAGGTCGACGCATAGGACAGGCTGCGCCGGTCATATTTCGTGAACGAGACGTTTTCGCCTTCGGACGGCACCCCTGCCACCATATTCAGGCTGTTTTGCGAGCTATCCACCAAAGCTGCCGCCTTTCCTGCCAGATCGCCCTTAGGCGCCTTCGCCAAATTTATCTGTGACCAGCGCCGTGAGTGCCGCCGCAAGGGCATCGGCGTCCGGGCCAGAGGTTTCGACGTCAATACAGGTTCCTTTGGACGCTGCCAACATCAACAGGCCCATAATACTGTCGCCGGATGCGGTCAGCCCGTCCTTGGAAATTTCAGCGGACGCGTCGAAGCCTTCCACCACTTCGACAAGTTTGGCCGAGGCGCGTGCGTGCAAGCCTTTTTCGTTTTCGATTGTCAGGGTGATTTGGGTCATCTGATTAACTGGTCGTTTTCGCGCTGTCAGTGTCAGATGCGCTGACATTCTGTGTGTCGATGTATTTCTTGCCTGCTTCCATAGCGGCGCGCACGGCATCCGCAACAGATTTATGCCGGGATTTGGCAAGTTTGATCAGCATGGGCAGGTTTGCGCCATAAAGGATGCGGCGCCCTTGCGGCTTGCAGGCAAGCAGGCTGAGGTTCGAGGGCGAGCCGCCGAACAGGTCGGTAACAACCACCACGCCTTGCCCGGTGTCTACGTCATCGGCGGCGGTGCAAATCTCTTTCTCCTTGGCGGCGCGGTCATGGGCAGCTTCGATAGAGATGGCTTTGACGCCGGGCTGCTGGCCCACGACATGTTCGATCGCGGCAAGGTATTCCTTGGCCAGCCCGCCATGGGCGACGATGACGATACCGATCACGCGTGGCCCCCCGTTGTGCTGCTGCGATCCAATTCCCGGTGCCTTATTGACACCTGCCACCCGTGCTCTGCAAGGGTATGTGACAGTCTTTCCGCCAAGGTAACGGACCGGTGGCGCCCCCCGGTGCAGCCGAACGCGATTGTGAGGTAGCTTTTCCCTTCTTCCTGCGCCGCCGGAAGCAGGAACAACGCCAGATCGCGAACCTTGTCGAAGAAGGTGCTGAAGCGGGCATCTTGCATGACGTAATCCTGCACAGGGCCTTCGCGGCCATCCATCGCGCGCAGCGTGGGGACCCAATGGGGGTTTTGCAAAAAGCGGCAGTCGAACACCATATCCACGCTACGCGGCAGGCCGCGTTTGTAGGAGAAGCTTTGCACCTGCACCATTGTTTGGTGGTAGCCTTCGGGGGCGAACCAACGCTCTACCTCGGCGCGCAGTTCATGGGGGTTCAGATCAGACGTGTCGATCAGCACATCGGCGCGCAGGCGCAGGGGGCGCAGCAGGTCAATCTCGTATTCGATAGCTTCTTGCAGCGTGGGGGCTTGCGCGATGGGGTGGCGGCGACGGGTGGCGCTATAGCGGCGCAGGATTTCGTCGGGCGCGCAGGTGAGGAACAGCAGGTCCACTTGCAGGCCGGGGCGCGCTTGTAGCTCTGTCATGACTTCGATGAAGCGCTGCGCGGTAAATTCGCGGTTGCGCATATCGAGGCAAAGAGAGAGCGGGCGATCGCCCGTGGATTGGTCGATGAGTGGCAGGATCAGCGCAAGCGGCAGATTGTCGACGGCTTCGAACCCCGCATCTTCGAGCGCGCCGCTGGCCGTGGACATGCCCGCACCGGAGGGTCCTGTGATAAGGACAACGCGGCGTGCGGGCGTGGTCATGGGACCCCCTTCAGGTCAGCATCGGTCCCTGCGACAGATACTGCATGAGCATCTCAGGGAAAGCGGGATTATCCACTTTTTTGATGAACAGGGCGTGAATACCCGCGATTTCTATCTGGGCGGGTGTCGGCAGGCGTTGGGTTTCGGTTTGAGAGAGATCCAGCACCGCAAAAAGAGGCGCTGCCTCGGCGGGAATCGCCGCGAGCAGGCCAAGGCCGCGCGCTTCGATGCCAAACGTGGTGCCACCGGGATGCGACAAGAGAAGCTGATCACCATGCAGCGACAGTTGGGTGAGATCGTCTGAAACAAGGCCCGCGCCGCGCGCCATCATTTGCAGCGCAAGAGAGGATTTGCCGCTGCCGGATGGACCGGTGATCAACAGGGCGCGCCCTGAATGGGAAACAGACGTCGCATGGACAGTTTTGGGAAGATCGCAACGCGCGATATCCGCGAGCGCGTCGATTGGAAACCCTTAGACCGGCAGGCCGACGACGAAGCGTGCGCCGAGCGGTTCCGAGGTCACGTCCACGTCAGTGGGGCGGATGTTTTCGGCCCAGATCACGCCGCCATGCGCTTCGACGATTTGC
>CAZPXE010000095.1:0-1603 GCA_964590545.1 uncultured Rhodobacterales bacterium
ATGCGCCCGGCATTACTGACTTTGCAGACAGGTGCCTGTTGCCGCAGGCGGCGATAGATCGGAAAGGGTGCCTGGTCCAATTGGTCCAGCGTTATGGCGTCGTCAACGGGTACAGGTTTAGTCACTTTGGCCTCCTTGATCAGCGGAACTTGCCGGTTCGCCAAGCAGCCGCAGCGCGTTTTCTTTCAGGATCAGGGGGCGAACCTCGTCCTTGAACGGTGCCTTTTCAAAATCTGCCAGCCAGCGGTCCGGTGTGATTGCGGGCCAATCTGAACCGAAAAGCATTTTCTTTTTCAGAATCGAATTGGCGTATTTGATGAAAATCTCCGGAAAGTACTTCGGAGACCATCCTGACATGTCGAAATACACATTAGGCTTGTGCTGCGCGACGGCCAGCCCTTCTTCCGTCCATGGAAAGCTGGGATGCGCCAAAATGATTGGCATGTCCGGAAAATCCACCGCCACATCATCCAGGTGCATCGGATTGGAGTACTTCAACCGCATTCCCATTCCGCCGGGCATGCCGGAGCCAACGCCGGTCTGGCCGGTATGAAAGAGTGTGATGACACCTTCCTCGGCACAGGCCTCAAGCACTGTATAGCAAGCCTCGCGATCGTTTGGGTAGAACCCCTGCATCGTCGGATGGAATTTGAAACCTCGCACGCCAAAATCCCGCACGAGGCGTCTAACCTCACGAGCGCCTACTTTGCCCTTGTGCGGATCTATCGAAGCAAAGGGAATCAGGATGTCGTCGTTTTCGGCGCAAAGCTGAGCCACTTCCTCATTGGAATAGCGGCGAAATCCTGTTTCACGTTCAGCGTCGACTGGAAATATTACCGCTGCAATGTTCCGCTCCCGGTAGTAGGCGGCAGTGTCTTGAACAGTTGGTAACATGCCGTCCGTACCCGCCGGATTGCGAAAATACTCCGCCATCCCAGCCTGGAATTCGTTGTAACCATCATCGCGGCAGTGATTGCAAGGTTCCTCCGCGTGCGTATGAAAATCAATGGCTTTTACCGCGTTGAAGTCAACCATACTCAAGCTCCCAATTGAATTTTTAGCTGTTGTCAAAGAATGCTATACAATTAAACTGTTTACCTGTACAACAAAAATTAGAAGGCGAATAATGGAATCTGAGATGGACAAGTCCACCGCCAGCGATGGCAAAGCTACGAGAACGGAAATTGACGGCGATATCGCGACGTTGGTGTTCAACCGACCTGATAAGCGAAATGCAATGAACGATGCCCTTATTGAAGAGATGGATCAGTTCTTTTCTAACCCACCCGAAGGTGTGAATGCGGTTATTCTGCGGGGCGAGGGTGGACACTTTTGCTCTGGTCTTGATCTGGCAGAGCATGAGAGCAGAGAGCCAATCGCTGGAGTGTATCATTCGCGCAACTGGCACCGGGTGTCCGAGTTGATTGAATACGGCGGGCTTCCGGTAATTTCCGTCCTCACTGGCGCTGTCATAGGTGGCGGGCTCGAAATTGCGGCTTCGACACATGTTCGCATCGCCGAGCCTGACGTGCGCTTCCAGCTGCCCGAAGGGCGACGCGGTATTTTTGTCGGCGGCGGGGCCACCGTTCGCGTTGGTCGACTT
>CAZPXE010000095.1:1703-4768 GCA_964590545.1 uncultured Rhodobacterales bacterium
GAGAAGAGGGAGCCGAAATTCCGCTGAAACACGTCAGAAGGCGTCCAGAGCGGCGTGTAATACAACAGAATACAACAACTCATGAAAACCTAGGGAGGAAAACCATGAACAAACGAAGCCTTATCAAGTCGATGATTGCGGGCCTTGTGTCCGCTGCCGCTGTTGGCAGTGCCGCGAGCGCGCAGGACGTAACTTTGCGTCTGCACCAATTTCTGCCGCCGCCTGCCACAGTGCCTGCGGATATCCTCAAGCCCTGGGCGAGCAGCGTTGAAGAAGCATCGGGTGGGCGTATCAAGATCGAGCATTTTGATGCCATGTCCTTGGGTGGACGGCCGCCGGAACTTATGGACCAGGCGCGCGATGGCGTGGTTGATTTGTCCATGACGGTTGTCGGTTACACACCGGGCCGCTTTCCGCGCACCGAAGTGTTCGAATTGCCCTTCATGATGACCAACCCAGTCGCGACCGCGAAGGCGTATTGGGAGATGGTCGAAACCGACTGGCAAGAAAACGAATACAAGGACGTTAAAGTTCTGGGTGCCTGGGTGCACGGGCCTGGCGTGATCCACACCAAAGACGGCATAAGCGCCCTTGAGGATATGAAGGGTGTCACACTGCGCGGCCCGACCCGGGTCATCAACGATCTACTCTCCGAACTGGGTGCCGAGCCGGTTGGCATGCCGCTGCCCTCAATTCCAGAGGCGATTTCCAAGGGCGTGGTCAAGGGGACCGTCATCCCGTGGGAAGTCACCCCAGCGATCCGCTTGTCGGAACTGGTGGACAAGCACACCGAGTTCTTGGGGGACGAAGCGCTTTATACCGCGGCGATTGTTCTGGTGATGAACAAAGCCAAATACGACGCGCTGCCCGACGATCTGAAGGCTATTCTGGATGCTGAGTCCGGCGCTAAATTGTCGGCCTTCGCGACACAGATCATGTGGGACAAGGACGCACCGGCTCGAGCGATTGCCGAAGGCGCAGGTAATACGATCACCCAGTTGGATGAAGCCGAAGTTGCCCGCTGGAAGGAAGCCTCTCAGCCCGTGATCGAGCGTTGGATTGCCGATATGGACGGCAAGGGCATTGACGGTGCTGCGTTGATCGAGCAAGCCAAAGCGCTGATCTCGAAGCATGGCGGTTAACTAAGCCAAACCATTTGGAAAGGCGGACAAGTTTTCGCCTTTCCACTTCCAAAGTCTAAGAGAAAACGAATGTACAAACAGCTTCAGCGCATTGCACAGTCAATCGCAACACTGCTTGCCCTTGCGGGCGGGGCAGTTCTTTTAGGCATCGTCCTACTCACCTGCGTGTCCATCATTGGGCGGGTCTTTGTGCCACTCGATATTGGCCTTGGACCGATCCGTGGTATCTATGACATGACAGAGATTGGCATGGCCGCCGCGATTTTTGCGTTTCTTCCTTGGACGCAACTGAATGAGGCCCATGCGCGAGTAGACCTGTTTCAGCAGATCATGCCTAAGCGGCTGGATCGCGTATTTGACCTTCTGTTTAACATCGGGATGTTCGCAGTCGCGGTCGTCGGCACCCATCGGCTCTATCTGGGAATGATGGACAAGCTTTCCTACAACGAGACGACGCTCATCGCGCAGATCCCTGTTTGGCAGGGATTTGCCGCGAGTCTTGTGGGCGGCTCCGGGTTTGTCCTTGTTGCCGCGTTCTGCATCTTGCGCTCCGCACGCCGACTGGCGGGATGGCGTGATCAGGAGTGGGCAGTATGAGCAACATCGAACTCGCGTTATGGTCTTTTCCAGTCCTGCTGTTTCTTGTATTCATTCGGATGCCCATCGCCTTGGCGATGATCGGTGTGGGTGTGGGCGGCACCTGGCTCATTATCGGTAATCCCATGATGACGCTTAATCAGTTGAAAACGCTCACGTATGGCACTTTCTCCAACTATTCGTTCTCCATTATCCCGCTGTTCCTTTTGATGGGCCAGTTCGCCACGCTCTCCGGTATGTCTGCCGCGCTGTTCCGCGCCGCCGAAAGTTTTCTGGGGCATCGCAAAGGCGGAGTCGCCATGTCAGCGGTCGGGGCCTGCGCCGGATTCGGTGCTATCTGCGGCTCGTCGCTCGCGACCGCCGCCACTATGGGGCAGGTCGCCCTGCCTGAACTGCGACGCTACGGGTATCCCGGGTCACTTGCGACCGGTGCCTTGGCGGCAGGCGGCACTTTGGGTATCCTGATCCCGCCTTCGGTGATCTTGGTGATCTACGCAATCCTGGCTGAGCAGAACATCGAAAAACTGTTTGTTGCAGCCCTGATCCCTGGAGTTTTGGCAGCCATCGGTTACATGGTCGCCATTTCCGTCTGGGTGCGGGTGTCTCCCAACAGCGCCGCGGTGAAGGACCGTGTGCCGTGGCGGGATCGACTGATTGCCCTCGGCAGTGTTTGGCCTGTTATCACAATCTTCGTCGTCGTGGTCGGAGGTATCTATGCGGGGATTTTTACACCCACCGAAGCCGCAGCAGTCGGCGCGGCCGGTACAGGCCTCGCAGCACTCGCATCGGGTGAGATGAGTTGGGGACGTCTACGGCAGGCAATCTTGTTGACCGCATCGGCGTCGGGCATGATCTTCCTGATCATTCTGGGCGCAGGTATCTACAACAACTTCTTGTCGCTCACGCAATTGCCGCAGACCGCCTCCATCTGGGTCGGGGAGCAGGGCTTTTCACCTTGGCTCATCCTAACCATGGTGTTGATCATGTATCTGATCTTCGGTTGTGTCATGGACAGCCTATCGATGGTTCTGCTGACTGTTCCGATCATATTCCCGATCATGTCTGTTTTGGACTTCGGGATGAGCGCTAACGATTTCGGTCTCTGGTTCGGCATCCTGGTACTGATCGTGGTGGAAGTGGGGCTGATCACGCCCCCTGTGGGGATGAATTTGTTTATCATCAACTCGATGGCTAAAGACACGCCAATCGGTCAGACTTACAAGGGCGCATTGCCTTTTGTCGTCACAGACATGGTTCGCGTGATCATACTCGCCAGCTTCCCGGCGATTACTCTATGGTTGGTCTGGGTGATCGACGCGTTGTGAG
>CAZPXE010000095.1:4868-10133 GCA_964590545.1 uncultured Rhodobacterales bacterium
GCCAGCTTCCCGGCGATTACTCTATGGTTGGTCTGGGTGATCGACGCGTTGTGAGCCTTCAGGCCTTTCTTATCATATGCCCGATCATGTCTGTTTTGGACTTCTGAATGAGCGCTAACGATTTCTGTCTTTGGTTCGGTATCCTGGTTCTGATCGTCGTGGAAGTGGGGCTGATCACGCCCCCTGTGGGGACGAATTTGTTTATCAGCAACTTGATCGCCAAAAACACGCCAATCGGTTTGACCAACAAGGTTGCATTGCCCTTCATCGTCACAGACATGATCCGCGTGATCATGCTCGCCAGCTTCCCAGCGATTACTCTATGGTTGGTCTGGGTGATCGACGCGTAGTGAGGCTTCAGGCCTTCAGCACCGCAACCCTGTCGGCAAAAACATCGGCGATAAGCTCTGCGTGGTTTCCGCGCAATGCGCGCTGATTGAGCGAGCCCTTCTCGGTGATCTCGCCAAGATCGAAACTGGGCTCGCGATCCAGAACAAACGCTCGACGGACACGCGTTGCAGAACCTGTAGCCGACTTTCTGGCGTTTGCCAGCTTCTCGGTCAGCGCGTCCTCGAGCTTGGTTGAGTCCAGACGTCGAGCGCTCTCAGATAGGATTAACAAAGCCCCGAGTTCAGGCGCGTTCTCGCCAATAATAACTGCATCACGTACCAGACCATCCATGGCGTCGACCAGTGCCGCGCGCACCGAGCCGACCGCAACCCAAGTCCCGGTATTCAGTTTGAAGTTCTCCGCCACACGCCCGTCGAAGAAGAACCCTTTCGAGAAATCTTCCGGAACGGCGGGGCGCAGAGCGTCGCCCATCATGTAATAACCCTCATCGTCGAAGGCTTCCGCAGTCTTGACCGGATCGCCGAAATATCCCGGGGTGATGCTCGGCCCTTTTAGGCGCAGTTCCAGCTTGCCACCGTTCGGCACCAATTTCATTGTCAGTCCCTTTGCAGGCACACCGATATTACCCGACTTTTCTTGCACTTCGGTGCAAGCCAACGCAAAGGGTGCTGTCTCTGTTGCGCCGAGGCTGGACGCAAGAAGAACCTCATGCCCAGTAGCCTTGAACCCTGCTGCCCGCAACCTATCCCAGGTGTGTTGTGCCATGCCTGCACCCGCGTAGAACATCATCGACAATTTGGCGAAGAAGGTTTCGGCAAGCACTTCATCCTGCTCAAGTGCACCCACCAACGCATCCCACCCCACTGGCACGTTGAAATACCATGTGCATGAGATTTCCTTCAGGTTTCTGATAGTCTCGTCTATCGCGCCCGGTCCAGGTTTTCCGTCGTCGATGTAGAAGGTGCCACCGTTGGTCATTACCAAATAGAAAACTTTGTTCCCGCCGGCCGTATGGTTCCAAGGGGCCCAATCAAGGATCACCGGAGGTGTGTGTTCCACGAAGCGATAGCAGTCACGGACCATCGCCTGCATTGCACAGATCATGCGATTGGTGTTGATCACGGCCTTTGGTGATCCTGTAGAACCTGAAGTGAAGATATATTTCACCACTGTATCCGGCCCCACCGTTTGCCGCGCACGCGCGCTAATGCTGGGGTCCTTGGTCGACAAATCATCAAACAGAACATTGCCAGACAAAGGGTTCGTCAAGGCAATGACCTGCCCGCCGTCGGCACTGATGGCAGACAGCGCTTTGGCATAGGCCTCCGCATCATCGACAAAATACGCCCCCGGTTTCAGGGTCGCCGCAATATCTTTCAGCTTGGCGTGATCTTTGGACACAAGAGAGTACGCGGGGGAAATCGGCGCATAAGGAATGCCAGTGTAGAAACATGCCGCCCCCAAGAGTGCGTGTTCCAGAGAGTTGCCAGACAGGATGACCAAAGGACGATCTGCACCCAGCCCCATCGCCAACAGCGCAGCACCCAAGCGTCGGGCCTTCTCACGCCCCTCGCCATAAGAGATATGTACCCAATCGCCGGCCGCATTACGGCGCGCAATCCAAGTCTGGTTCGGAGTTTTATCGGCCCACTTGTCAAGGTAATCCGCGAGCGTCGGAAGATGCTCGGGCAGAGCACCTTTCTGGCGCATAATAATGCTGCCGTCCTCGCGATGCTTGTAATCAAACTCCGGATCCCAGAAATCAGTCTCCGCAGCCTCCGTTTTTCGGGTCATAGTTTTCGATTCAATCATTGGATTCAACGCGGTCCCATCCTAATCGCTCCGTCAAGTCGTATCACCTCGCCGTTAAGCATAGGGTTTTTAGTGATGTGGCTTACGAGTTCCGCGTATTCTGCCGCCGCACCCAAACGTGATGGGAAGGGCACCTGCGCCCCAAGAGAAGCCTGAACCTCCGCGGGCAATTCATCGAGCAAAGGCGTCAGGAACAGGCCGGGCGCAATAGTGCATACCCGCACCCCTTTGTCGGCCAGATCGCGGGCCATCGGAAGGGTCATCCCGACAATACCCCCTTTTGACGCGGAGTAGGCCAATTGACCGATTTGCCCATCGTAGGCGGCAACAGAGGCTGTATTCACAATCACGCCGCGCGCTCCGTCGCCGTCAATCGGATCCGCGGCAACCATGTGGGCCGCAGCCTGCGTCGCGCAGTTGAAGCTGCCCATCAAGTTGACGCGCAAGGTCTTTTCGAAAAGCCCAAAGTCATGCGGCTGTCCGCGCGATACTGTCTTTGCCGCACCTCCGATACCCGCACAATTTACGAGTACGCGAGGAACACCAATTGCGGCGACTGCCTTGTCGAGCCCCTCAGAAACAGATGCTGGGTCAGAGACATCAACCCGACAGAAATGCCCACCGATCTGTTCGGCATGTGCACTGCCCTTCACTTCATCCATGTCAAACAGAGCGACCTGCAATCCGTTCTCTGCGAGCTTCGCAGCTGTCGCGGCGCCCAATCCAGAAGCGCCTCCGGTCACGATTGCACCGCAATCTTTCCAATTTAGCATGTCTATTCCCCAACCTGCCGAATTTTCCGCAACAGTCCAAGCAGTGTTTCAACTTCTTGCGAGGTCATATGCGACAGAAGCCTTTCCTCATGCGCATCTACCGAACCCCGGGCTTGCGCGTATGCAGCGCGCCCTGCCTTGGTCGGCATCAGTGCCTGCACTCGCCGGTCGCCTGGGACCGAGTTGCGTTGTACGAAGCCTAGGTTCTCTAATTCGTCAACGATGGCCACCAACCCCGATCGCTCAATCCCGAGCATCCGAGCCAGTTCACTCTGTGTGATATTGGGATAGTAGACAATCAGCGAAAGAGCCGAAAACACTCTTGGCGCAAATCCATCTTCGCCGAGCGTTTTCTTAAAGTCGCTACTGAGGATCACGTAGGCGCGCTTGAGATTGTAGCCAACAAGATCTTCCAGATCACTTGATCGAACCGCGTCTTCTTGCGGCTGATGTGAGGGTTTTTGCTTTGTTGCCATATCGAACCTTATGACTTGCTTTGGATGAACTCATAAGGCAGATTGTTAACTAAGTAAACAGTTATTGGTGAGACACACTTATGGAATTGCCCGACCCTGCACTCGAACATTCTTGTACGTTGATGGTGAAACTTGGCCCTATTCAGACTTTGGGGACGGGCCGCGCTGGCCTGAGGCGAATAATACCAATCATCGGAGGTTCCGTCACAGGCGAAAAGCTCCGTGGTGATATTTTGAATGTTGGTGCTGATTGGCAAACGATATTTGCGGACGGATTGGCAGAACTCAATACTAGGTACGCCATGCAAACCCACGATGGCGCGATCATTGAAATCATCAATTACGGCTTTCGCCACGGCCCCGAGGACGTTATCGCATCGATCGGTCGCGGCGAAGACGTTGATCCCGGCAGCTACTACATGCGCACCCATGCCCGGCTTGAAACCGGCGATGAACGATACGGCTGGGTCAACAATACGCTTTTTGTCGGGACCGGAGCCCGCAAGGAGAGCAGTGTGCAGGTTGAACTCTATGCACTCCGCTAGTCGCGTGTAGCTTCATCGTGTTCTAACCCCATCGAATGATCGGTCTGCTGAAATCTGCGGCGAAATTACGGTCTCGGCTTCCGACAAAGCAACTTCCCTGAATTACCGGATTGGCGAGATTGGCTGCAACATAGCGAGGCATGTGCCGCGCTTAGATCTCGATGTTGCGCCCGCAGCGAAAGTCCGGAAGTGCGAGGGCAGCTTCGTCCGCCCCATATACGTTCGAGTGCATTCAAATTTTGCGCTAGCAACCAAAGTCCGGTTTGGCTGGCTGCGCCGCAGCGATGCGATGCGCTGGCCAACGGCAGCAGTGGGCCGCCTGCGAAGACGGCCCGATGACATTAAATCTCAATGCCTTCTGCGATAGCCAAGGCATCTTCTAGCTCAACACCAAGATACCGGACGGTGCTATCCATCTTTGTATGGCCGAGGAGCAGCTGAACGGCCCGCAGGTTGCCGGTCTTCTTGTAAATCTGGGTGACCTTCCTTCGCCTCATCGAATGCGTGCCATATGCGCTCGCCTCCAGACCAATAGATGTGACCCAGTCGCGGACGATCCGCGCATACTGGCGAGTGGAGATATGCAGGCGCTCATGGAAGCGGCCTGGCCAGAGGTACTCAGAGCCGACCATAAGCTCATCTTCCATCCATTTCTCAACGGAAGCTCGCGTCCCCTCGGAAATCTAGAAACGAACAGATTTCTGCGTCTTGCTTTGCAACACAGATGCACGTTCTTTGATCTGGCCGGACGCCATGACGTCGACGACCTTCATCTTGACCAAATCGCAACCGCGCAGTTTGCTGTCAATTGCCATGTTGAAGAGCGCAAGGTCGCGATGGTTTTCTGCTAGTTCAAGTCGCACTCTGATTGCCCAGACATGCTTTGGCTTCAACGGTCGCTTCTGACCAACGATGCGGCCCTTGTTCCATGCGGGGCGAAGTGCGCGAATGGCTGGTAGGTTTGGTGTTTCCATGACTGATCCTCCGATCCGCCATGCCCTCCCACAACGACAACCCGACGTTGACCATGCCAACATATCACAAAATTTGCGGCCGATCTAATGGCGGCAGAGAGCGCATAGCGGAAGTACCAATCTTTCGTTGCGCGCGTTCGCAGCGCGAAAATTGGAGCATTGGCGCAGATTTCTATGCCCCCGCGGCGAAAAAAGCGGTCATAGATGTGAACAGTATCGAGAACGAAATGCTTAAGGATCAAGTCGCCGATTAAGTTGGCCATTCTGCGGTTGATCACTTCTCAATTTGGAGCTTCATACAGCCCCTCTGATTGCAGTTGCCTAATGTGCACGG